>JAYSZS010000001.1:0-2708 GCA_043737935.1 Propionivibrio sp.
ACTATTGTCGGTCACGCTGTTCGAGAAGATGCCCTTGCAGCAAGCGTTCTCGGGAAGCGACAACGAAAATATCGATGGAACGCCACGCAACCAACTGAATTTATTCGATTATTAACCGGACAGCAGTGCAGGAAAATAGGTGCTATCAGGATAGGCGACAACTTGCAAACCGGGCTACTATTTGATAGTAAAATTGATAGTCAACAATTTGTGTAAATAAGTAAATCCCTTAAACACAAGGACTTAATTAATTGTATTGGCGGAGACGGAGGGATTCGAACCCTCGATTCAGGTTTTGCCCGAATGCTCCCTTAGCAGGGGAGTGCCTTCGACCTCTCGGCCACGTCTCCGGAAGGGCGCGATGATAGCCTTTTCAACTCGCCTGGTCAAACCAAAAGGGTGATCAATCCGCACTTTCAAGTTTGAACGCCTTGTGAAGTACGCGAACGGCCAGTTCGAGGTACTTCTCCTCGATGACCACCGAAATCTTGATTTCCGAGGTTGAAATCATCTGGATGTTGATCCCCTCGGTGCCCAGTGCGTTGAACATCTTGCTGGCAATCCCTGGATGGGATCGCATGCCGACACCGACTGCAGATACCTTGCAGGTCTTGTCATCGCCGGCCACGCCACGGGCATTCATCCTGGTGGCAGTTTCCTTGAGCACCTCTAGCGCCTTGTTGTAATCAGCGCGGTTGACGGTGAACGAGAAGTCGGTGCTACCGTCATGACCAACGTTCTGGATAATCATGTCGACGTCAATGTTGGCATCGGCAATTGGACCAAGTATCTGGTAGGCGATGCCGGGGCGATCAGGAACGCCGAGAATGGTCAGCTTGGCCTCATCGCGATTGAAGGCGATTCCGGAAATGATCGGTTGTTCCATGGTCTTGTCTTCCTCAACAGTGATCAGGGTACCTTCGCCTTCATCCTCGAAGCTGGAAAGCACCCGCAGTTTGACTTTGTATTTGCCGGCAAACTCGACCGAGCGGATCTGCAGAACCTTTGAGCCCAGACTGGCCATTTCCAGCATTTCCTCAAAGGTAATGGTGTCGAGCTTGCGCGCCTCCGGAACAACGCGCGGATCAGTGGTGTAGACACCATCAACGTCCGTATAAATCTGGCATTCGTTAGCCTTCAATGCCGCCGCCAGCGCAACGGCCGAGGTGTCGGAACCGCCACGGCCAAGGGTAGTGATGTTGCCATTCTCGTCGGCGCCCTGGAAGCCGGCAACGACGACAACATGACCTTCGGCCAGATCCCTGCGGATTCTCTCATCATCAATTTGCAGAATACGCGCTTTGGTGTAGGTACTGTCGGTCAGAACACGCACCTGTGCGCCAGTGTAACTCTTCGCCAGCAGGCCCTCCTCGTGCATGGCCATGGCCAGCAGGGCGATGGTGACCTGCTCGCCGGTCGAGGCGATGACATCAAGCTCACGCGGGTCGGGGTTGGCAGAAATCTCCCTGGCCAGCCCGATCAGTCGATTGGTCTCGCCGGACATGGCTGAGGGAACCACAATGATGTCATGTCCCTGGGCTTTCCAGCGCGCCACCCGCCTGGCCACGTTTTTAATACGGTCTGTCGTAGCAACCGACGTGCCGCCGAATTTCTGAACTATCAGCGCCATCCACAATCCATTAAATACTTTTAGAAAAGTAACGATTTTACCTTAATGTCGATTTGAAGCGATAAGGCTAACTCTTTTTTATAACTGTAGCCCTCTTACTCACATGGTCTTTTAAAATGCTACTTGCAATTCAATATGTACGTGTTCTATACTTTGATCGCTATGACAAAGGTCAGAGGCGCAGGATCATTCACCGGGGGCGTCATAACCTCGAGTTAATTACAGCAGGCTAGCCACACGAAAGGATCAACATGAACAGCACGAAAACCACCGACAAGTCCGATCCCCGCGATATACGTCGCAAGCTTGGTTTGAATCAGCAGCAATTCTGGTCGAAAATCGGCGTTACGCAAAGCGGCGGGTCGCGCTACGAAAGCGGTCGCAACATGCCGCGCCCGGTACGCGAATTGTTGCGCTTGGTGCACGTCGAGCAGATCGACATTCAGCGCCTCAAGCGCGAAGACATGGACGTCATCGAGTACTTGAAAAGTGATGAATCCGAGCTCTTCAAGACCTTGAAGAAGTCTGCCAAGAGCAAGAAAAAAGCGGCCTGATTTCCGGGTCGATTCGGAGTTGTCCACAACCACGACAGCAAGTGAGGAGGTGTCTCCTGCCAAGCGCTGGAGGCATCGCAACACCTGGCTCGAAAGGCTGCGCGCATCGGGTTGCAAAGAAGGGCGTGCCAAATCATAAAGGTGCACGCCCTTTCACTTACCCTTGAGCGAATCTGAGTTCAGGATTGGCCGTAAATACAAGCTTGGCCGCCTCGTCCGCATCGATCACGTAGTAGCAGGTCTGTAGCCAGGTCAGCGCCAACTTGGCGCAAATCAACAGCGACTCCCTTCCTGTCTCCGACACCATGCGATGCCATTGACACGCTCGATACCGGCCTCGGTAGCGCCATCAAGCTTGAACCACAGATCCGGGATCCGGGATCTGGTAGTAAACAACGGCGAAGTTGCAGGCGTTGTTGCCGCGGGATTGATGCCCACCGAAACACCGCCCGCCGGTCGTGAAAAACGATGTAAGCCAGCTTCATTCCCGCGCGGTCACGGCTGAGATCCCTGACGTCCGTTTA
>JAYSZS010000002.1:0-6403 GCA_043737935.1 Propionivibrio sp.
CTTCATCGTCTTAACCCCCGTGATCGATCCCATTTCTTTGATGACATGACTAAAAGATCGTTCACTTCTTTTGCTACTTATTCAGTGTTTCCCTAGCAACCTTAGATCGACTGGCGATCTGAATTGCTCTGGTGTCTTGACCGTGATTGGCTATTTGCACAATGCAAACATCTGGGTGAACGACGGTTTTCTGCATCGCCCGCAGGATATTTTGCTGTGGAAAACCGAGTTGATTCTTGCTGTCTCGCTCGCGGCTCCGCTGGCTTGACGCACTGACGCTTTACGTCAGTCGGTGAGCCGCAAAACCGGAAATATAGCGGTTTCCCGGCGGTTCAATCCCGCGCGCAGCGGAAAGGGATTGGATGCAACTTTATTACGGCGAAAGGGCTGGGTCGGGCTTGACGGAGTCATCCGGGAAAATACACGACTGCGCCACGGCAATGGAAGAAAGCAGGCAAAACAGCAGGCCGCAGAGGGTAGCGCTAGCAAGGTGGCCGGGTGAAGTTTTCTTCATTGATCGTCCTTCTCTAAACGCGGCTCTCAAAAAAACCGCTTGCCCGAGGTTAAGCGCACAGCATCCTGGACGTCCAATCCGTGATGCGGCTCACGGTACATTTGTTCAGGCGCTAACACATTGAAATACCGTGGCCCGAGGCCAGGCTTCGCGCTCATTCCGGGCTTGACCCGGAATCCAGTCCGTTTATCAAACAGTTCCTTTAACTTCTTGATCAGACATACGAATCTGGATTCCGGCTTTTGCCGGAATGACAGTGGACTTATAGAACAAATTTACCCTGGGGATCAGGGCTTGCGATATTGACATTATGCTGAACTACGGATTAAAAATTTACTTCGCGGCGGGTGCAGCGGGTGCAGAGGGTGTGGCAGGTGTGGCAGGTGCTGCCGGCGCCGGTGCACCTGCAATCTCGATTTTGGCTTTGGCCTTGAGATCGTCGAGTTGCTTCTTCAGGTTCTGCTGCTGAAGCTGTTGCGCAAGGCTGGGTTTGACTTCTTCAAAGGGTGGCGCCTCAATCGGCCTGGAGTCATCCAGCAGGATGACGTGATAGCCATATTGCGTCTTGACAGGTTCCTGAGTGAATTCCCCCTTTTCCAGCTTGCTGACGGCGGCACCGAATTCAGGCACCATCCCGTTCACATCAAACCATCCCAGATCGCCGTCCCTGACCTTGGAAGCCGCATCCTTCGATTTTTCCCTGGCCAGTTTCGCAAACGATCCGGCGTCTTTTTTCAGTTTGGCAATAATGTCTTTGGCTTCGGATTCCTTGTCGACCAGGATATGGCGCGCCTTATACTCGCTGCCGGTGATGGTGGCCTTGATGCGCTCGTATTCGGCCTTCAGCATGTCATCGCTGACCGGATTGTTCTTGATGAAATCCTGAACATAGGCATTGGCCAGAACGGATTGCCGGATCACTTCGATTTGCTCATTGATCTCGGGCAATTTGTCCAGCCCCTTTTTGATCGCCTCCTGCGCGACCAGAGTTTGCATGGTCAGCTTGTCGATGATGGACTTTCTTGATTCCAGGGTTTCCGGCTGGCCGGCGCTGACGCCCTGTTTCGCAATCATATCGACCCGGTTCTTGCTGATTGCAATGCCGTTCACGGTGGCCTCGGCGTCTTCTTTCACTGCCGGGGCGGGGGCAACGGTTTTTGCATTTTGCTCGGAGTTGCAGGCGCCAAGAACCAGCAGAGAAGCAGCGCTGGCCAGCAGGATACGGGATTTGATCAATGTCATTTGAGTTCCTTGGGTAGTAATAAAACTAAAAAAAGTCCGCCGATTATAATACGGGCGTGTCTATAGTTATTGATGAACGGGTTCCCTCAACAATTCTCAATTCAAAATCTGATGAGGTCAATGGTCGCGACCGAGGCCCCAAGGAATGAGGCCTATTGTTGATGGGCCTTACATTCCGGGATTATCCTTGCTATTCTGCCCGGCATGTAAACCGAACTGAGCTATCGACACCGCGCGATCACGAACAGTGACGTGATCTTCATCCGCAAGTTCATTACCGAGCATCCCGGTTCAAGCCGGCGCAACCTGTCCAAGAAGCTTGGCCAAGCGTGGAGCGGGATACAGGCGATTTCTCCGGCCAAGCGTCGAGTGCCAGAAACAGCGGATGCGCCAGCAGCAAGACATAGGCGGCCATGCCCACCCAATGATGCCAGCGATACATCCTTTCCAGCCCACCCAGCCCTTGGGCCAGCCGGCTTTCCCGGAGCATCAGGAGCAAACTGGCAAGCAGCAGACCACATCCGGCCCAGCCGACAACAATGTCCAGACTGCGCGCCAGCGAAAATCCTTCGGGCAGCGCCCAACAGACCGGGCCGGCCATAGCGGCCACCACCAGCAAGGGAATCGACAGAAAGCGCAAGGGATACATTACGCGATAGCGTCTCGATCGATCAAAGCCTTAAGGCCTCGCCGTCCCGAGTTTGAGGTGTGCACAGATATCCTTCCCGCCGCTCGGCAAAACGATATTCCGCTGCCGCGCACGCTCTTCCATCGACTGGTGATGTTTTACCTGGTAGGCCCGACATTCCTCAAGCGTGACAAAACCACGAATCGTGGATTGATGCTCGATCCGCTCTTACGGCGTCATCTTCGCTTCACTGGCCTGCCATGGTCTGAACGCATTGGCCGGCAGCGCAAGTGAAAGCAGCAGCCAGGCAAGTAAAACGCTGGCCCGTTGTGTTCTCAAATCAACCTCCAAGATAATTGGTCTGTCGACCCCTATTATTGGGCGGCAAGCATCCTCATGTTAAAGGTGACGAATAGGATACAGAAAAGATGCACACATGTTTTATTTCAGAGGGGTCGAGTGGGGTCGCGGGATGAAACAACAAACCTCTCCACTTTCATCCGATGGCAATGTGTTGCAGCCGGGAATGTGACTTTTCCAGCGTCAGCGATTTCTTCACAGGCCATGAGTCGGGCACACATTCTCGAACCTCCCTCCCTTCGTTACAGCTATAACCTTCTCGATCTTGCTTCTTGCCGGCACTCCGCCCGCATGCACAAGCACGTCATCAATCACCACACCCGGCGTCGACATCACGCCACAGAATTGCCTGAACGATGTACAAGAAAACCGCGAAGTTCGGCAGAGTTTTCCTGCTAGGCTTGGTTCAGGCAAGCGAGCAGTGAATTACACGGGACGGCCACGGCGAATCTCTCCGCTTATTTCGCACGTTGCGGCGACGGTATTGAAAATAGTCCAAACTTTTTGAGGTTGTCGTGCAGGAGATCGAGGCGCCGATCCACTTCATCGCTGTCCACCCACAGTTCATATTCGATGCGAATCATTTTTGCCGGGCTGTCCTGACGCCAGCCATGGAAGCGCACCGCTGCGCCACGAAACTCGAACTTGAGGATGGGCGCCACGCGCTCGATCCCTTTCAACATGCACGCAGAAAGGGAGGCTAACAACAATTCAGCCGGGTTGAAGGCATCCTGCCGTCCGTCGAGACAGGTATCAAGCGCTACCTCGGCGCATTTGGTTGTTGCAATGCTGCCGTTGGTTGACAGCCTTTAAGAGAAAACTTCGTATTCGAGCATCTGAATTTTCCTAAACGCAGGGCCAACAATTATGCAGGTTCTCGCGTGAAATACTTCTTTTGCAACCATAAGGAGACATTGACTAGGCCGATCATCACCGGCACTTCGACCAGCGGCCCGATCACCGCCGCAAACGCGACACCCGAGTCGATGCCGTAAACCGCGATGGCCACGGCGATGGCCAGTTCAAAGTTGTTGCTGGCGGCGGTAAACGAAAGCGTGGCGCACTTTTCGTAACTCGCCCCCAGGCGCCGGGTCATGAAAAACGCAAAAATGAACATCAGTACGAAATAGATCAGCAACGGGATGGCGATGCGCACCACGTCCAAAGGGATGCTGACGATCAGCTTGCCCTTGAGGCTGAACATGACGACGATAGTGAACAGCAGCGCGATCAGCGTGATCGGTGCGATCTTCGGAACGAAGCGGGTGTGATACCACTCCTTGCTGACAAAGCGCAGCATGATAACGCGGGTCAGCACACCGGCAATGCAGGGGATGCCCAGATAGATGAAGACACTCTCGGCAATCTGCTGGATCGAGATATCGACCACCGAGCCGGAGAGCCCGAAGAACGGCGGCAGCACGGTGATGAACAGCCAGGCATAGACGCTGAAAAACAAAACCTGAAAAATGGAGTTGAAGGCCACCAGACCGGCAGCATATTCGGTCGAGCCCTTGGCCAGCTCGTTCCAGACAATCACCATGGCAATACAACGGGCGAGGCCAATGATGATCAGGCCGACCATGTATTCCGGCTTGTCCTGGAGAAAAATGATCGCCAGCGCAAACATCAATATCGGCCCGACAATCCAGTTCTGTATCAGAGAAAGTCCGAGCACCTTCCGGTCGCGGAAGACATCGGGCAATTCTTCGTAACGCACCTTGGCAAAGGGCGGATACATCATCAGGATCAGCCCCGCCGCAATCGGAATGTTGGTCGTTCCAACCTGGAAGCGGTTGATGAAATCCTCGATTCCCGTCACCGAAAAGCCAAGACCGACACCGAGCGCCATCGCGGCGAAAATCCACACCGTAAGATAGCGGTCGAGGAAAGAGAGTTTTTTGGTTACGGCGCTCATTTCATTTATCCGATGAGATCGACTCGTCATTCCGGGCCTGACCCGAAATGGTGGGGGATGTTGTTGTATCCATAGGACAGGGAGCCGCTACCCGGCGGCCAGTTTTCTCAAGCGCTCGCTGCCTATCGGCTCCTCGGCCAGCAAAGGCACTACCGCATAGCGTCTGGCATGAACAGTGGCTACCGCATCGATTTCGCGCAGTTCATTCCTGGCGCGCTGACGCAGCAAAGGGGAACTGACCCGGCTGGCGGCAACGCTGTTATTAACTACCCAGGCCCAGGGCTCGATGCCGGCACGACGCAGATCCGCTTGCAGGTTGGCGGCCTCCAGTACCGGGGTGGTTTCAGCCAGGGTCACCAGAACAACCTTGGTCTGTTTCGGGTCCTGCAACTGCATCATCGGCGTCGTGAAGTGGAAATCCTTGCCGCTCATCTGGCGGGCAATTTCACTGTGGTAGGCGCCGGTCGCGTCGAGCAGCAACAGGGTATGGCCGGTGGGTGCCGTGTCCATCACCACGAACTTCCTGCCGGCCTCGCGGATAACCCGTGAAAACGCCTGGAAGACAGCGATTTCCTCGGTGCATGGTGAACGCAGATCTTCTTCCAGCAAGGCTCGCCCTTGCGCGTCGAGCGCTGCACCTTTGCTTTTGAGTACGTGCTGGCGATAGCGCTCGGTTTCGGCCTGTGGATCGATCCGGCTGACGCTCATGTTATCGAGTGCGCCATCGAGCGTATCCGATAAATGGGCTGCTGGATCAGAGGTGGTCAGATGCACTGGATAGCCACGGCTCGCCAATTCAACCGCCAGCGCAGCCGCCAGGGTCGTTTTGCCGACCCCACCCTTGCCCATCAGCATGACCAGACCGTGACCGTCTTCGGCAATATCATCGATCAGTGTTGACAGACTCGGCGCCGTCAGCGCGACCTGTTCGGCCTCGGGTCGGTTCATCGAGTCCTCTGAAGGACCGAACAACTGGCGCAAGGCACTCAGCCCGACCAGGTTGAACGACTTGAGTGCAAGCTGATCGCGGAGCAGCGCCCTGAGTCCCTCGGGAATCTGTGCCAGTGCGGCTTGCTCCCGAGCATGGATGGCCGCCGCCAGAGGATCGGCGACCGCTTCGCTGGCCGGCAAGACCCCGTTGATCACCAGATACTGCCGGGCAAGACCGATGGCGGCGAGTTCTTCGTGGGTACGGGCAACCTCGCGCAACGTGGCTTGCTGGGCGCGTGCCACCAGGATCAGGCGGGTGCGTCCGCTATCGGCCAGCGCATCGACGGCCGCCTTGTACTGGGTACGCTGCTTTTCCAGCCCGGCCAGCGGGCCAAGGCAAGAGGCATCGCCTTTGCCCTCGTCGAGAAAGCCGCTCCAGGCACCCGGCAATTGCAGCAGGCGAATCGTGTGTCCGGTCGGCGCGGTGTCGAAAACGATGTGCTCAAAGCTGGCGGTCAGCGTCGAGTCGGTGAGTAGCGCCGTGAACTCGTCGAACGCGGCGATTTCGGTGGTGCAGGCCCCGGACAACTGTTCCTCGATCCCTTTAACCACAGCCTCCGGCAACACTCCGCGAACCGGGCCGACGATGCGATCGCGGTAGGCTTGAGCGGCGGCCTGCGGATCGATTTCCAGCGCAGACAAGCCCGGCACGGCATCGATGAGGACGATGCGGTTGCCAATCGTCACGCCAAAGACCTGACCAACGTTTGAGGCCGGATCGGTGCTGACCAGGAGTACTTGCTTCCCTCCT
>JAYSZS010000003.1:0-6368 GCA_043737935.1 Propionivibrio sp.
TTCCCATTGCAGCAAGCACACAGCAGATCTGATTTCATTCCCAATTTGGGACTCGCTCGAAAATAAATGCTGCACTGCATCAAAAAAGACTTGACACGCGAGTTTTGATGCCTATAATCCATTCCATGGTGCGGTGCAGCAAGTCATTTGACTTGTTTAACATTGCACATGCCCTGTTTTATTACCAAGGAGATTTATCATGATCACGAACCCCGAACAATTTGCTGCGGCCAACAAAGCCTCCGTCGATGCCATGCTGTCGCTTGCCAACACTGCTCTCGCCAGTGCCGAACGTATCGCCGCCCTGAACCTGAATACAGCACGATCGATGCTGGAAGATGGCATGGACAACACCAAGGCCATGCTTGGCGCCAAGGATCCGCGTGAAGTCATGTCGCTGTCGGCGGCGCAGATCCAACCGGCCGTTGAACAGATCGTTGCCTATAACCGCAGCCTCTATGAAATTTCGGCACAAGCTAAAGAAGAAGTTTCCAAGCAACTCGAAAGCCAGTTCGGTGACTTCCAAAAGCAGGTTTCCAGTTTGATGGAAAAGGCCGCCAAGAACGCACCGGCCGGTTCGGACGTTGCCGTTGCTGCAGTCAAGTCGGCACTTGAAGCCGCCAACTCCGCATTCGACAACATGAAAAATATCGTCAAACAGGCGGGTGACATGACTGAAACCAATATTGCTACGGCGAGCAATGCGACGGTCAATGCAGTTAGCTCGGCTACTACCGGCAAGAAAAAGTAAACTTTGATTGCCTGATACTCGCACTAGAGTGCCACGCCCGACCGTCAGTCAATTAACGCACGGGTAACAAACAAAACCCCGTCACCGGGGTTTTGTCGTTTACGCGTCGTTTTCGCGTTCGATTTTGCGTCGTTCCGCGATCAGTCGCGCCTCGCCCAGGTAATGCCGCGCCGCTCGATCTCCTGACGGATTTCTTCCATCGCCTGTTCGACCAAATTAGATTCTCCCTCGACGCCGAGCTCCAGATGTCGGCGCTGGCCGTTTTTACCGATCGACGGCAGGCTGAACAGGCGCAGCGCCGGATAGTCGGCAACGATCCGCTGCATCAGGTCGAGGAGCGCGCTCTCGTAGGCCTTCGGCCCGGTCAGCAGCAAGGCGCGATCGACCATTGGCTGACCATTGAACAGATGCGGATAAAAGGTATCGAGCGCCCATTCGGCCATCGGATGCGCCATTTGCGGAAAGCCGGGCAGGAAATAGTGATCGCGCACGCAGAACCCGGCAATGCGATTGAAGGGATTGGGAACGATGTCAACCCCGCGCGGAAAGGTGGCAAGCAGCAAACGCGCATCGTTGATGCCATCGCCAAAGCGCACGTGTAACTCGCGTTCAGCCTCGGGATGCAGCACCAGATCGACACCCAGCGCTTCAGCCGCAGCCTGCCGCGTGTGATCGTCCGGCGTGTTACCAATACCGCCGAAACTGAACACCACGTCGCCTGCCGCGAAGCTGCGCTTCAGCGCCGCTGCGATACACGATCTCTCGTCGCCCAGGTACTCGGCCCAGCTTAGCCGCAGTCCACGCGCGGTAAGCAAACTGATAATCTTGTTGAAATGCAGGTCGACGCGTTTGCCTGAAAGAATTTCGTCGCCGATGATGAGTGCACCAAAGTTCATGGTCGGACCTCCTTTTTTTCAATGCGTGTCACGAGGGCTCCGCGCCGCATCCGGCTTAGCGCCTCAAGGCAGAAGTGTACATAGGCCAGCGCCGCCAGCGATGGCGCAAGCAGCCCCATGAACGGAATATGCGTCAGCAAGGCCATGACGAAACCCAGCGCCAGCAGCGACATCGCGTGTTGACGCCGCAGCTCGCGCCACTCCCCGTCACTCGCATGAACAGCCAGCGAATCGTAGGCAAAGGTACGGCGGTTAAGCCAGGCCATCCAGAAAAAGGGCAGGATCAGCCCCAGACCCGGCACCAGCCAAAGGGGCAGGGTCACCATCCAGCCCACGATGAACAGTGCAGCGGCCCAGAGACTGTTCCAGGTCGACGCGGCAACGCTGTCATTGCCCATGCGCGAGAGCTCGGGATAGTCGCTCGCCGCGAGGTGGTCGAGCAGCAGCGGCAGAACGACGATCGCCGTCAGCACCATGGCCACCAGGTAACTGGCGGATAGAATCAGCAACCAGCCGCTGAGCGCCGCCAGCAATTTTGCCAACCACAAGGCGCCCCAGTCGGTGATCCAGTTCATCGGCGGTTGCGTGACAAATAGGGCGATCAGCCGTTCGAGCAAAAAGAGCGAAAGACCAATCATCACGATCAGGGCCAGAATCGCTGGCCCAAGTATATATAGCCATACTCGACCGCGACCGAGCGTTACCAGGCTGCGCCTCAGCGCCAGTATGACTTCACCCACCAATGGCTCCTTTCAACTTTAAAAAAACCTAAGTGCTTTCAACGCAGAGATCGCAGAGGTTCAGATAACGCGGAGAAAAACTACGAAAGAGCGTCAGCTTTTAACTGCCTTAAGCTTTTAACATCAGATATTTCCGTGCCACAACAAGCAGTTACCAAAACAGCGGGAAGTAAAGCGTCGTCCCGGCGCACCACAAGGGTATTTCCTTCGGGGCAAAAGCCGGGACCCAGTAGCGGAGCACAATTCTGGACACCGGCTTTCGCCGGTGTGACGTGCTCTGTTGAATAGACGGTAGCTGTCATTGGCTTAAGGTAGTGCCATTGCTCTCTGCGCCCTTTGCGACTCTGCGATCTCTGCGTTAGAGGCGGTTATGTTGTTCACATTCCTTCCCACATTTTTTGCAGCCGCTTGCTCGACACCGGTGCCGGCGTGCGCAGTTCCTGGGCAAAGAGCTGCACACGCAATTCTTCCAGCATCCAGCGGAATTGCTCGACCTGCGGATCGCTCACGCCCTGTTTGGCCAGTACGATGGCACGTCGCTCGTAGTTCGTCCATAGCGGCGCGTATTCGGCCAGCAGACGGGCATCGCGAACCGGGTCGGCCTTGAGTTTGTCGAGGCGCAGCGATATGGCCTTGAGATAACGCGGGTAATGCTGCAAGCGCTCGAAGGGCGTGTCGGAAATAAATCGCTTGCCCAGCAGACGGCCAAGCTGTTTCTCGACATCCTGTAGCGCTGCCGAATGGCTTTTGAAGGCCGGCAGTTTCTTCTGCAGCACCTGCCAGTCAGCGAGAATCTGGCCGACCAGACGGCAGATTTCCTGCGCCAGCAAGCCGAGCCGAGACTTGGCTTCAGCGCAGCGCAATTTGAAACTTTGCGCATCTCCCGGCCACGGCTCAACCAGACAGGCACGCGCAAAGGTAAGGTCGATCAGTTGCCGGCGCAGATCGTCGATCGAGCCCAGCGGCATAAATGCCATGGCCATTTGCGTCAGGCCCGGCAGGTTCTTTTCAAAATATTTGAGCTGATCGCGAAACTGCAGCATGAACAGCCGCAGCAGTCCCTGCGCATGCGCCGAGCGCGCTTCCTCGGCACTATCGAACACACACAGCGAAACGCTTTCGCCGTCATCGGAAAGACCGGGAAAGCCAAGCACCGTTTGTTGGCCGTTAGCGTTGTTGCTGCCGCTGTTTCCAATTTCAACCTCCATCAGCTCGGGCAACTCGCCAAAACTCCAGTCGGTCATCCCTGAATATTCCGAGGGGGTTTCGTGCAACTCGGAGAATTCCAGCTTCGCCTTGCCGCCCCATTCGCCGCGAAGTTCGGCCAGGCTGCGACTCAGGCCAAGCTGACGCTCATGCTCGTCGACCAGTTTGAAGTTGAAGCTGAAATGCGCCGGCAACGCGTCGGGGCGGAAGGCGTCCGGCGTAATCTCCCAGCCGCGGGCATTGAGACCGCGCGATTGCAGGATGAAGGCGATCAGCGCCATCACCAGTGTTTTGTCCGAGGGCTGCACTTGCTCGAAAAATTCGGCGGCGAACTCCGGCACCGGCACCAGCTTCGAGCGAATCTTCTGCGGCAGCGTCTTCACAAGCTGGATCACCTTTTCCTTGAGCAGCCCCGGCACCAGCCACTCGCAACGCGCCGCCGGGATCTGGTTGAGCTGCGCCAGCGGCACCGTCATCGTCACGCCATCGCGCGGACTGCCCGGTTCAAAAAGGTAAGTGAGCGCAAACTCGACGCCACCCAGCCTGATCTGGTGTGGAAAAGCTTCGGTGGTGACGCCAGACGCTTCATGGCGCATCAGGTCTTCGCGCAGCAAATAAAGCAATTTTGGATTCTCGCCCTCGGCCGCGCGCCGCCAGTGGTCGAACCCGGCGCCGTCGCACAGCCCCTCGGGAATGAGCTGATCGTAGAAAGCGAAAATCAGCTCGTCATCGACCAGAACATCCGGGCGCCGTGACTTGTGCTCCAGCGTTTCGATGTCGAGCATCAACTGGTGGTTATGCGTGAAGAAGTCCCAGCGCCGGGCATACTCCTCGCTGATCTCGCCTTCGAGCAGCCCCTGGCGAATGAAGATTTCACGCGCCTCCTGCGGATTCATCGGCGCGAAGTTCACCCGCTTTTTTGGGTTGACGAGCATCCCGTAAAGCGTCGAACGCTCGAAGGCGACAACCTGCATCGCCTTCTTCTCCCAGTGCGGATCGAACCAGCTCCGCTTGATCAGGTGCGCGCCGACCTTCTCCAGCCACTCCGGTTCGATGCGCGCCACGCAGCGGGCAAAGAGCCGGGTGGTTTCGGTGATTTCGGCGGCGGCGATCCACTTGCCGGCTTTCTTGTTGAGTGTCGAAGCGGGATGGATCAGGAACTTCATCCCGCGTGCACCGAGGTAATGCCCCGAATCCTCGGACTTGCAGCCGATGTTGCCGAGCAGGCCGGCGAGCAGCGCGCGGTGGATTGACTCGTAGGTCGCGGGGATTTGATTTTCCTTCCACAGATGTTCGGCGGCTAGACTTTGCAACTGACTGTGAATGTCGCGCCACTCGCGCATGCGCAGCGCCGACAGAAAGTTTTCGTGACACGCCTGCACCAGCTTGCGCTGCGATTTTTTGTGCTCGACCTCGGCCTCGTACCAGTTCCACAGCTTGAGCCAGGAGAGGAATTCCGATTTCTCGTCGGCAAACTTCCTGTGCGCGGCGTCGGCGCTTCCCTGTCGCTCCTGCGGGCGCTCGCGCGGGTCCTGCACGGTCAGCGCGGCGGCGATCACCAGCATCTCGCGCAGACAACCCTCTTCGCGGGCGGCAACGATCATGCGCGCCACGCGCGGGTCGAGCGGCATCTTCGCCAGCTCCTGCCCGATCGGTGTCAGCGCACGCTCTTCGGTCACCGCGCCGAGTTCGAGCAGAAGCTGGTAACCGTCACTGATCGCCTTCGGCGGCGGCGCCTCGATGAAGGGGAAATCCTCGACATCTCCGATGCGCAGCGACTTCATGCGCAGAATCACCCCGGCCAGCGACGAGCGCAGGATTTCAGGGTCGGCGTACGGCGGGCGCAGGCTGAATTCCTGCTCGTCATACAAACGAATGCATACCCCGGCCGCCACCCGCCCGCAGCGTCCCGCCCGCTGGTTGGCCGAAGCCTGGGCAATCTTCTCAATCTGCAAGTGCTCGACCTTGTTGCGATAGGAGTAACGCTTGACGCGCGCCAGACCGGAATCGACCACGTAACGAATACCCGGCACGGTGAGCGAGGTTTCGGCAACGTTGGTCGCCAGCACGATGCGTCGCCCGCTGTGCGGCCTGAAAATTCGCGACTGCTCCTCGGCCGACAGACGGGCGAACAGCGGCAGGATTTCCGGATGTACGCCGCCACGGCCAAAAGCATGTTTGCGCAAGGCCTCGGCGGCCTCGCGAATCTCGCGCTCGCCGGGCAGAAAGACGAGTACATCGCCGCCACTGGCACCGCCTTCCCGGTTCAACTCGTCGCAGGCATCGACGATGGCGTCGTAGAGATCGCGCTCTTCCTCCTTCTCGGCCTCCTCGGTCTGCACCGGGTGGTAACGTAGCTCGACCGGGAACATTCGTCCCGAGACTTCGATCACCGGCGCATTGTTGAAGTGCTTCGAGAAGCGCCCGGCATCGATCGTCGCCGAGGTGATGATCAGTTTAAGATCGGGGCGCGCATTGGTTTTGCCTTGCAACAGTTGCTTCAGATAGCCAAGCAGAAAGTCGATGTTCAGGCTGCGTTCGTGCGCCTCGTCGAGAATCAGCGTGTCGTACTGCCCGAGCCACGGGTCGCCCTGCGTTTCGGCAAGCAGGATGCCGTCGGTCATCAGCTTGATGTACGAATCCTTCGACGTGCGGTCGGAAAAACGAATCTTGTAGCCGACGTGGCTGCCCAGCTCGCTGTTCAGCTCCTGCGCAATACGCGCTGCCGTCGCGCGCGCGGCAATCCGGCGCGGTTGCGTATGGCCGATCAGGCCG
>JAYSZS010000004.1:0-2682 GCA_043737935.1 Propionivibrio sp.
TTCATCGTCTTAACCCCCGTGATCGATCCCATTTCTTTGATGACATGACTAAAAGATCGTTCACTTCTTTTGCTACTTATTCAGTGTTTCCCTAGGCAAGGAAGATGCTTCACCACCTAGTCACCAAGAACACCAGGAAGCACCAAGTATTTTCATTGGGTTTCTTGCTGAAAACGGATGCCCTTTGTCGATCTTCACTTCCTTCGCTCGTCTTGGTACTACGCTTTTATGACTTGCCGCGATGATCGACCCCATCCGGCTCATGACCTACTTTACCGGCTTGCAGGCACGCATCGTGGCTGCGGCAGAAGTGCTGGAAGGTAAGGACGGCGAGCGTTTCCGCAGCGATCCCTGGCAAAAGGAAGCCGGCCAGCCGCTCAGCGGCAGCGGGCTGACCTGCATCATCGAGGGAGGCAGAGTTTTTGAACGCGGCGGTGTGGCGTTCTCGCATGTCAGCGGAGCAGCCCTGCCAGCTTCGGCCACCGCCAAACGCCCCGAACTGGCCGGTCGCGCCTTCGAAGCGATGGGAGTTTCGTTGGTGCTGCATCCCGAGAACCCGTACTGCCCGACCGCACACATGAACGTGCGCACGCTGATCGCCGGCAAGGCTGGCGAGGCGCCGCTCGTCTGGTTTGGCGGCGGCATGGATCTGACGCCCTACTACCCCTTCGCCGAAGACATCCGCCACTTCCATCGCGCGTGCAAGCAGGCGCTCTCACCCTTTGGCGAGGATGTTCATGCCCGCTACAAGAAATGGTGCGACGAGTACTTCTTCCTCAAGCATCGTAACGAGCCGCGCGGCGTCGGCGGCGTCTTTTTCGACGACCTTAACGAAGGTGGCGAGGGCTGGAGCGATCCCTTCGAGCGCTGCTTCGCACTGACCCGAGTGGTCGGCGACGCCTTCAGCGAAGCTTATCTGCCGATCATCGAAAAGCGCCACAACACTCCTTACGGCGAACGCGAACGCGATTTTCAGGCGTACCGGCGCGGACGTTACGTCGAGTTCAATCTGGTCTGGGATCGCGGCACACTGTTCGGCCTGCAATCCGGCGGGCGCACCGAATCGATCCTCATGTCGTTACCACCCGTAGTCAAATGGCGTTATGACTGGACGCCCGAGCCGGGCACTCCGGAAGCGCTGATTTACGAGATGTTGCCGCCACGCGATTGGGTCTGAATAACGCAAGGCCGCCGGCAAGGCAAGCAGGACGGGTCTCTTCGAACGGCCTTGCGCCGAGGTCAAGATTTATGCCGCGTCCAGGCCAAGCGTGGTGTAGATCGCCAATGGACGGGGCTGCCCGGTTAATTCCGCCGGACGAGAATCGTATAGTCGCCTTTGCCGCCAGCGCGGTTGTAGTGCCGTACCTGCGCGTAATAAAGACCCGGTATGAAGCGGGCTGCAATGCGTGCGTTTGCTGCCTTTGCCGCTGTCGTCGTCTTCTGTAATCACGTCGGTCTGGCTGTTCGGGCCATACAGCCGCATCACCACGTCGGTCGGCCCTTGGTATCGATCACATGGTTGCTGCCGGTACTGACCACGAACTCGTACAGATCCTCTTCCTCCGGCTTGCCGATCGACGCCGCTGTACGCCGCGTCACTTTGACCTTGAGTTCCACCGCATCGACTACGGTCGGCGCAGACTTGGGGCAGGCCTGCGCGCTGGCGACGTAAGCCTTGTCCTTGACAGAAAGTACTTCGTTGGTGAGTGACGACGCCGCTTTTGACCCAGTCGCCCAGAAAGAAGTACAGCATGATCGAGTCCGGGTCGAATGCGGTGCCCTGGATCTGGTTGACGAGATACTTGTTAAGTACATTGTGCTGGATGGTCGCTTCGTTCCAGCTGTTTGGTGGGCCCGACAGGCTCTTGATCACTGCCGATTCGTTCCACTCGATGCCCACCGGCCGGGTTCTGATGTTCATGGGCGAGGCCGATAGCGTGCCCGAACTCGTGGGCGGCAGTGTGCCTCCGTCCATGAAGCCCAGGTTCATGGTTGGCTGATTCAAGGGAATGTTGCGATTGTCGGTACCAACGTACGACCATGCGCCGTCGTCCGGCTCGAAACTAAAGCGGATCTCTGCATCCGGTGCGTGGTTGAAGTCGAAGGTACGCCACGCCCTCGCGGCCTAAACCAGGATCATCATCGACCTCCTCAACTACCGCAAGGACGACACCAAATTCTGGAACCGTCTGTGCATCCGTCCAGTATTTGACAAGAAGGGCAAGTTGAAATATTTCGTCGGCAACCGAACCCGATTCCCGGCGGAGAAGTTCGCCCCGACTTCGATCAATGGGGTTGTCGACTGATCAAAAACGCGCCGGTGTGGCTACGCCAGCGTCGCGCCGGAATCGCTATCGCGCTGATCGCTAATTGAAAGTCGCTATGACAAGACATTTTGCCATTGCCCATGGAACCCGGGCCAGCGCTGTCCAACTATCTGCAACAGGAGCGTCCATCACAACTGAACCATACCGTCACTTTCGGTCACACCCCCAAAGACTTTACAGACCCCCCAATAGCAGAGACAGTCGAGTTTGTGACGGACGTAGAAGTTGAATAGGTTTTCAATCGCTACCGCTTATCTCTAAGGAATCACCGAACAAGTCATCGCAGCCAGGCGGCGGCAAAAAATTTGGACGACATTGTGAAGCAAAAGCAGTTTTTATTGAATAAACGAGCGTT
>JAYSZS010000005.1:0-6276 GCA_043737935.1 Propionivibrio sp.
CGAAAACCCGGGCTGGTACACGGCCTATACGCCGTATCAGGCGGAGATCGCGCAGGGACGACTCGAAGCCCTGCTCAATTATCAGCAGATGGTGATCGATCTAACCGGCCTCGAACTCGCCAACGCCTCGCTGCTCGACGAAGCCACGGCGGCGGCCGAGGCGATGACCATGGCGCGACGTGTGAGCAAGTCGAAGTCGAACGTTTTTTTCATCGATGCCGATTGCTTTCCGCAGACCATCGACGTCCTGCGGACGCGTGCCGGCTTCTTTGACTTCGAGCTGGTTTTCGGGCCACCCGAAGAAGCAGCGCTGCAAGACGTTTTCGGCGCGCTCTTCCAGTACCCGAACGACAGGGGCGAGGTCGCCGACATCACCGTCCCGATTGCCGCCGTCAAATCGCGCGGCGGCATCGTGGCCGTCGCCTCCGACCTGATGGCACTGATGCTGCTCAAGTCGCCGGGCGAAATGGGTGCCGACATTGCACTCGGCTCGGCGCAGCGTTTTGGCGTGCCGATGGGCTTTGGCGGACCGCATGCCGCCTTCTTTGCCACCCGCGACGAGTACAAGCGCTCGGTGGCCGGACGCATCATCGGCGTTTCGCTCGATGCGCGCGGCAACAAGGCGCTGCGCATGGCGCTGCAGACGCGCGAACAGCACATCCGCCGCGACAAGGCCAATTCCAACATTTGCACCTCGCAGGTGCTGCTTGCCAACCTGGCCGGGATGTATGCGGTGTATCACGGGCCGCAAGGACTGCGGACGATAGCCGAACGTATCCACCGGCTGACGTCGATCCTCGCCGAGGTCCTCAAGCGCGCCGGGATCTCGGTATCGAACAAGCATTTTTTCGACACGTTGCAGATCGATCTGGGCACCCGCGCGCTGACTGTCTATCACGCCGCACTCGGCGCCGGCTACAACCTCCGTCAGGTCGGCCACGGCGTCCTCGGCATCGCCTTCAACGAAAAAACATCGCGCGACGATGTGGTCACGCTGATCAAGCTGATAGCCGGTGTCAGCATGGATATCGAAGCCTTTGACACGCAGGTCCTGCAGCTCGATCCGGCGCTGCCTGAAGCACTGCTGCGCACCGATGCTGTTCTGACGCATGCGGTATTCAACACCCATTACACCGAACACGAGATGCTGCGCTACCTCAAGCGTTTGCAAAACAAGGATCTGGCACTCGATCGCTCGATGATCTCGCTTGGCTCATGCACCATGAAACTCAATGCCACCAGCGAAATGATTCCGGTCACCTGGCCGGAGTTTGGCGATATTCATCCCTTCGCCCCGCTTGACCAGGCGCAGGGTTACCTGGAAATGATCGGCGGGCTGGAAAGCTGGCTCAAGGTGATCACCGGCTTTGACGCCCTCTGCATGCAGCCCAACTCCGGGGCGCAGGGCGAGTACGCCGGGATTGTCGCCATCATGCGCTATCACGCCAGCCGGGGTGACAGTCAGCGCAACATCTGCCTGATTCCGAAATCGGCGCACGGAACCAATCCGGCTACCGCGCAAATGTGCGGTCTGCACATCGTCGTCGTCGATTGCGATGAAAACGGCAACGTCGATCTCGCCGACCTCACGGCCAAGGCCGAACAGCATGCCGCCCATCTCGCCTGCCTGATGATCACCTATCCCTCGACGCACGGTGTCTTTGAGGAAGCCATCAGGGACATCTGCGCGATCGTCCATGCCCATGGTGGCCAGGTCTATATGGACGGCGCCAACCTCAACGCCCAGGTCGGGCTCACCTCGCCCGGTTTGATCGGCGCCGATGACAGCCACATGAACCTGCACAAGACCTTCGCCATCCCGCACGGCGGCGGCGGCCCGGGCATGGGGCCGATCGGCCTGAAAGCGCATCTGGCGCCCTTCATGTCCGACCATGCGGTGCAGCCGACGGGCGGAGCCGAGCGCTTGCATCGCGGGCAAGGCGCGGTTTCCGCCGCGCCCTGGGGCTCGGCCTCGATCCTGACGATTTCGTGGATGTACATCGCTCTGCTCGGTGGTCAGGGGCTCAAGCGCGCCACCGAAGTGGCGATCCTCAATGCCAACTATGTCGCCGCGCAACTCGGCCCGCACTACCCGGTACTCTATACCGGCAAGAACGGCCGCGTCGCCCACGAGTGCATTCTCGACATCCGCCCGATCAAGGCCGCCACCGGCATCGCCGAAAACGACATCGCCAAGCGTCTGATGGACTACGGCTTCCACGCCCCGACGGTCAGTTTCCCGGTGGCCGGAACGATGATGGTCGAACCGACCGAGTCGGAATCAAAAGCCGAACTCGACCGCTTCATCGCCGCCATGAGCGCCATCCGCGAGGAAATCCGCAAAATCGAAGAGGGCGTCTGGCCGGCGGACAACAATCCACTGAAGAACGCGCCGCACACGCAGGCCGACATCGTCGACGCCGACTGGAAGCACCCGTACAGCCGCCAGCAAGCCGTTTTCCCGCTGCCCTGGGTCGCCGCCAACAAGTTCTGGCCGAGCGTCAACCGCATCGACGATGTCTATGGCGACCGCAACCTGTTCTGCGCCTGCGTGCCGATGAGCGATAATTAATCGGTATCCGCAATCTCAGCGTGATTCGCTGGTCAGCGATGACATGCGCCGGAAGACAACAATTCTCCAGTTACGCCTTGATCTGATTGGCGCCTTCATCCTTCTCACTGGCTTGCTGGGCGCCGTATCGGTCTCTCTGATGGCTACCGACGACAGCAGCGACGCCATCCGCCATCGGCTATGAATTCGTGAACGGGAAGACCTATCCCATCCAGGCGCATGAATCCAAGACCTATCGCCATGATCTGAACGTTATGGCGGCAAGGCAACGGTCATGGCCGATAATCTGAATCGATGGTTTACCGGGCTATGGAAAGGCAAACGGCTGGCCTACACGCTGGCCGTGCTGTCCACCGGTGCCGCGCTGGCATTTTTCTGGGCAGCCCGTCGTTTGACAAGCGCCCCGGTCACGTCGTCCTCGGATGACAGCAGTTCCAGCAGCGGCGGCGACTGGAACTGAGAGGCTGTGAATTATAACTTTAACCCCCACCGCAGCGGCGCAAAGTGGTCCAAGTGACGCAAAGAATGCTTTACAAGCCATGGGTAACTTTGCGCTTTTCTTTGCACCTTTGCGTCTTTGCGATGGATTTTTGATTTTTTCCCAGTCTCTGAGTACGCAGGAAAATAGTGGCGTCGAAGTGAAGTTAGCCCATTGTTTCGCCCGATCAAGGGCCGGCAAGTGCTACTATTTCATAATGATTAAATGGACCCCGGCCCTCAGCACCGGCGTAACGCTGCTTGACGAGCACCACAAGTCGATTTTCCATTGGCTCGCCGAACTTGAAGCTGCAGCCGCAGACAAACGACGGCTCCTGGGCGTGTACTCGGTCGCTCGATTGAAACATTACGCTATCGCGCACTTCGCGGCTGAAGAAGCCCTGATGAAGGCGGCTAACTATCCCAAACTGGACGAACACATGGCGGAGCATGCCCTGTTTCGCGTCAAGCTGGCAGAACTCCAAACCAGTACCATTGTACAGGATGTTTCCTCGGATACCGTGGAATTCCTCAAGGAATGGCTCACCAATCACATCACCAAGACGGATATGGCTTACGTGCCGTGTTTGAAAGCATTTGAAATTCAACAGGACAAAGCATGAGAGTGACATCCATTCCCTGGGGATCAAGGTTACAAGATGGGCGAGCCACAGATAACCAAAGCCGTTAACGAACTACAGCGACTGGTTTGATCCGGGCCCGTTGCCGACCCGATGCTTTTGTCAGACCCGGCCCGTTCCTTCCCAGGCAGCAGAAAAGACGGCGAGATCCAAGGCTGAACTGCCGATCGACTTGATCCCGGTGAACGCCAGCGTGTTGAGCAGTGGACTCTCATCACCGCGTTGGGTGAATTATTAGCCAAACCACAGCACGCGGCTTCGACCGTTTCCTCCAGCGCGCTCGCGTCGGTCGTCGAGTCCGTGACCAGCACGATGCGTCGCAGTGCCACAGTGTCCAACAGCATGCGCAACTCGACCGTACAGCCAAACCGGTACCGGTTGAACCCGCGCGCCGCTTGCCAGTTTTCTTACGACGCGCCGACTATTGCTAGCGCAGGACCACATGCAGGACAATTACATAACCGGCGAATGCCGCGCCGATCGGCGCTCAGGTCGGCACGGGCCTCAGGTCGGCACGGGCCTCAGGTCGGCGCCAACATAGGCCGCGATGAGACCGAAGCAGAGTGTAAGAAACAACCAGCACAGGTGAAAATAAAGCACCTGGGACGGAAGGAAATGACGAGCTTCGAGCGAGATGAATAACTTGAAGTTCAGCCAGACGAAATAGGCCTGGAGGACATTGGCGGGCAGGCGAACGACGATTGGTCCGAGCGGAAATTCCGGTGTGAAGATTAGATCAATGAGGATTCCTGCCAGTGCCATGGCACCGAGCAAGGCGATGGGTAGGCGTTTCTTGCGACGACGCAGCAGGCGCATCAGGTTGATCACGCCAAGTGCCAGATAGACCAGCCCGAGCCACAGCAGCCCGCTACGGTCGCTGTGTAAGACGGGATATTATCCAAACCGAGCAGCAGCACGAACGCAACACCGCAAACAAAAAAACCACCACCGCCATCAGCGCTACGAGCAGAGGCCGCAATTGACGCACGAGAAGAAACAGCAACCCGGAGCGTGGAAAAATGAGCAGCAGCGGGACGAATGCCCAAACGACTCGCAAGCCGCGCAGCGGATCGCCGAAGAGCACCAGGCCGCCGAAGCCGAGCAGAAAACAGGTCAGCGCCATGACGATGCGCGTCCGCGTCCGAGTGGTCAGGAAAGCGCCAAGAACGAGCAGGCCGGGAGCCCGCGCGAGAAATACCATCAACCCACGCTGATATCAGCGGGGAAGTCTCCCGCAGAGGACCACTATAGCACGCCGGATGTCAGTGCCATAGGCACGATGCCCGCCGCTGCAAACGCAAAGTGCACCAGCAGGCTGGTGTGTTGCGCCTGCGCGAGCTGAGCACAGGCAGTGAGGACAGCCATGCCACGGAAGTGGTCGATCGGCTGCAAAAGCAAACGTGCGCGCCCTGCTAGCCATTCGCCCGGCGCAAAGTTGCCTGGTTCGGGATTACCGGTTTCTGATATGCGTCGCCGCCGACTCATGCCTAGCAGCCTGTCGGACTTGACCAAGTCGGCTGCAAAAAGTGGGAAGACGGCTCATTTTTCCCCGTATTTCTGCGCTAATAGAACAACTATTCGCTTGAAGTCCGTGAAAAACTGCGCTCGTCTCCCACTTTTTTCGCTTCGACTTATCATGTCCGACAGGCTGCTAGCAGCTGCTGCTGGTGCAAGCACTTTGTGGTAACGCCACGCAAACCACCCGAGCAACGCCTGGAAGAGAAGCGGGAAAGCGCTGGCTTCAAGGAAGATAAGCAGAGCATCCATTGGCCTGAAAGAGAAATCACCGAGATGCATGGCGAGGACACCGAACAGCCATGATGCAGGCATTGCAGTCCGGGTCAGGCGCCGATTTCCGGCGCCGTGCAACGAGTGTATCTGTAATGGGGAAACTCGCGCTACCTGGGTACTCGCGCTAAGCCAGGCATCCACCGGATTCCATTCATCATAAACGGGGCTGAATCCTCGCCATTCCGGGGAACGACATCATTCAGAGCGGCGCAGGCTGCCCCTTGAGCGGTTACCGGGTTATTGGCGGCATCGAGGCCAGCGAATGTTTGGTTTTATGGCTGGCACTTATGTTGCTTTGCTTGCTTTATCTAGTTAAATCCTGCATTAACGGAGGCAATCATGGACTGGATCGAAATCCTCGCGATCATTACAATCGTTGCTGTTGCGCCCTATGCCACAGCGGCTGCATTAAGCTGGATCAAGCGACCCGGCAAGACCTAAATTAGTGCAAAAGCACCAATTAGATGCAAAAAGCACAATATCCACACGAGTCCCGCCGACCGGAAATAATGATCCGAGAACCGGGAGCCAGGCTCCTGCCAACGCCCCTCTCGGAGCGCCACGACATAATAACCAGCCGCGCGCAAGAAAATCCGGCTGGCAAGATCATTCCTGAGTGAATGTCTACGCTGACTCACGGCGCACAACTTACCTCTTCAATCGGGCTGCAACAGCGAAACGCTGGCCTGGCCCTTGAGCGCAGTATTTCCGCCTGGGGTTAAGGCAAAACGCTACACTGTTGTTCCGCCTACCAATTTATGACGATCGTAGCCCGTGGCCTGGCTTCGCACTGAC
>JAYSZS010000006.1:0-2643 GCA_043737935.1 Propionivibrio sp.
GTAGCAGTACCAGCAGACGGCTACCAGCGCGATCACAAAGGCGATGATTGGGACGATGTGTTCAAGCATATCGGATGCTCCTATATCTGATTCGGGGCCAGCGGCGCGCGATCACGCATTTGATGATCGAAGATCAATGCTCGTTAGTAGCAACTGCGCATCAACTGCCGTGACGTTTGCTAACGAAGCGTGCAAATAGCAGGCATTCGACAAGCTTGGAATCTCGCTGGCCGTACTGGTCGTGCCGCGCAGAGCGCCGTTCACCCACCACTCAACCCGCACGCCTGCATAAATGGCGATGTCAATGCGATAGGCTTGACTGTCCGTCATCGTGACGCCAAGCCCGACCACGCCGAGGGTCGTCCCGTAGCTCTCGCCGACAAGCGTGTAGTTGTCGATACGTAGGCCCAGCCCCTTGGCGGCCAGCGCCCCGTCTGTCGTTACTGTTTTGATCTGGATTCGCCCCACCGCAGCCGCCCCCGATGTGATCCGAGCCACGGTGAACGTCATCACAAACGGCGTGGTGAAGTCGATGTTAAAAATTGAGTTCTGCGACATGCCTGAAAGCACGTCTGTCGAGTAGAGGCGCGCAACACTGCCGAGAGTCGCACCAGTGCGAAGTTGGGCGAATGGTGCCACCGCCTGCGTGGTGGCCGTGCCAGTAACAGCGGCGGTCAACCCTGTGCTTGTCGGCGGCCTAGAAACGCGCCCGCCCCGCGTGAAGTGTTCGCGTGGGGACACGCCATTGATGAGCGTACCCACGCCAAGATCGCGGAAGTTGCCAGGGGTCGGAGTGTCCACCAGAGAGCCCTGAATCACGGTATTAAGAGCATTGGTCCCGACATACCAACCCAAGCCGCCGCCGTTTATCAGGTCGTACCATCGAACATCCGTAAGGCTATTCCGGGAGTTGTAGCCTGCAGTTGCTGCGTCGGTGATTAACAACCCAAACTGCGTTCTCGCCGATGTTTGCGCAGCCCAGTCAAGAAAGGTGCTATCGCCAACGCCTTGCCCCACACCGGCTATAAGCTGAATACCACGAATGAAATCATTGGCGTGAACGTGGTTCATTGAAATACTGTTGATCCAAGAATTGACGCTCTGCGTTTCGCCGATGAAGATCGTCCCGCACCCGCTGGCAGAAACCCGCTCGATGGTATGCGCCCAGCTACCAAAAGCCCCGCCGCGAACAACCATTTTTATCAGCGCAAAGTCAGTCACAGAGCCCGATCCCTGAATGTCGCGGATGCGGTTCCGCGCTATGGTGACGCCATTCGCATCCATGAGGATCAGAGGCTGCGTCTGCGCTGCGTTGGCGACGATCAAAATGCCCTCGGCAGCCGCATCGTTGACATTCAACATCGAGATTGCTGTCGTGTTGGCCGTGCATGTCAGGGACGTACTGGCCATCCCCTCGCCGACAAGCGTAACGCCAGCGGGAATAGTTAGACTGGCGGTCAGATTCGTGTTTCCTTGCAGTCGAACGATCTTTGCCCCGCTATTCAGCGCTGCCTGCACGCTAGGATAATTGGCAGCTACTGCAACCTGCTGCTTCACCCATATTCCAAACGTCGTGGGCGTTGCGCCAGTGCCTGGGTCGGCCCCGATTAGGTGGCCGCCTTGACCGGAGGCGGTGCTCGCCAGGCTCACCGCCAGCGCCGACGAGGTGTCATCCTGCCCCCGCGCATACCGCGTCCACTCGGTGGCGCCGGCCGGCGTTTTCAGCGCGAGGTCATAGGGGCCAGCGGCCAGGAATAGCGGGCTGGGAAGCTCCCCGCGGCTGTTCAGGGCGATGTAGAGGCCGCCAATGCCGTCGCTGGTGTAGGCGTGCGAGATGGTGCCGCCGGGCTCGGTGTAGGCGATTTTGTGCGTCGTCGTCCCTTGCGCGTAGGTATAGAGGCGGAAACTTACCGCCGGCACGCCAGTGCTTGTGAGCACTTGCAGATTGAAAACACCGGATAGTGATGCCATTTGTTTTACCTAGGACGGTTTGCGGCGGCGCTGGTATCTGATGAGCTTCGGCCCGCTGTGGTTGGTGTTTTAGTGCAACTTGTTTGGGTTTAATGCGTTGAAGTTTTCCGGCGACGACCACACCAGATTGGAAATTGCGTTGTATCCGGCAGACCCACTCCCGCCCGTGATCCCCAGCGCGTTGGCTTGTCGAGCCCTGGCCATCGCAACCTCGCGGGCCACTTGCTGAAGGTCCATCAATCCAGTGCGCCCGGCAGAGCCCTGGCTAAGAAGAATCCTGCCCATTGCATCGCGCACCGGCTCGGGCGTCGCAACACGATTCCACGCGTCAGCGCCTTTTGACAGCAGGCCCAGCACGTTGCCAGTCTTGGCATCCGCCAGCGCCCCGCCAGCGGCCTGGCCGGCTTGAATGTCTAGGTCGCCGGCACCGTACTGCCTGGCCGCCGTCTGCGACCCTCTGCCGACACTTTCCAACCCCTTCATGCGGGATTCAGCCGCGACACGGCCAGCGAACTCGCGGTAAGCGCGCTCAGTGCCAAACACCGTTTTCAACTTCTCTTGAACTGCCGGTTCGCGCCACATCTCAAGGATGTTTGTTTGCCCAGCCCGCACGCCCATTTTTGCGCGCAGCGACTCGAAAGCGCCGATGCGGAAGGCGTCTTGCTCGCCGCT
>JAYSZS010000007.1:0-2642 GCA_043737935.1 Propionivibrio sp.
CGGTGAACAGCCCCGCCATGCCGGCGCCGATGATCAGGATGGGCTCGTCCATGCGGGTCTCTTTGTATCACTTGATACAGTATGGCCCCGGATAGTGACGGCGGGAAGGCTGTCGTGGCGGAAATCCCTCCCTTTTTGGGGAAGGACAGACCGCGAAGCGGTCAGGGCGGAGTACGCAAGAGAAAGGGCGCCAACCTCTGGAGATTGGCGCCCTGCATCCGACTTCCCCACCCGTCACGCTGCGCGTGACACCCTCCCCATAAAGGGGAGGGACCGCGTGGTTGCGGCGTTTTAAGTGTTCATCGACTGGAAGAAGTCGCCGTTGGTCTTCGACTGGCGCAGCTTTTCGAGCAGGAACTCGATGGCGTCCTGGCTGCCCATCGGATTGAGGATGCGGCGCAGGATGTAGGTCTTGGTCAGCTGGTCCTTCGGGGTGATCAGCTCTTCCTTTCGGGTGCCGGACTTCAGCACGTCGATGGCCGGGAAGATGCGCTTGTCGGCGACTTTCCGGTCGAGGATGATTTCCGAGTTACCGGTGCCCTTGAATTCTTCGAAGATGACCTCATCCATCCGGCTGCCGGTGTCGATCAGGGCGGTGGCGATGATGGTCAGCGAGCCGCCTTCCTCGATATTGCGTGCCGCTCCGAAGAAGCGCTTCGGCTTCTGCAGCGCGTTGGCGTCGACACCGCCGGTCAGTACCTTGCCGGATGCCGGCTGAACGGTATTGTAGGCGCGCGCCAGACGGGTGATCGAGTCGAGCAGGATGACCACATCCTTTTTATGTTCGACCAGGCGTTTGGCCTTTTCGATCACCATTTCGGCAACCTGCACGTGGCGGGTGGCGGGTTCGTCAAAGGTTGAAGCAACCACTTCACCCTTGACCGAGCGCGTCATTTCGGTTACTTCTTCCGGGCGTTCGTCGATCAGCAGGACGATGACCGTCACGTCGGGGTGATTGCTCGTAATGGCGTGCGCGATGTGCTGCATCATCACCGTCTTGCCGCTTTTCGGGCTGGAAACCAGCAGGCCGCGCTGGCCTTTGCCGATTGGCGCAATGATGTCGATGATGCGACTGGTGGTGTTTTCCTCGCCGCGAATGTCACGCTCGAGTTTCATGTGTTCGGTGGGGTGCAGCGGTGTCAGGTTCTCGAAGAGGATCTTGTTCTTCGACGCTTCCGGAGCCTCGCCGTTAATCTTGTCGACCTTGACCAACGCGAAGTAGCGTTCGCCTTCTTTAGGGGTGCGGATTTCACCCTCGACGGTATCGCCCGTATGCAGGTTGAAACGGCGGATCTGACTTGGACTGACATAGATATCGTCGGTGCTGGCCAGGTAAGAGGTGTCGGGTGAGCGCAGGAAACCGAAACCGTCCGGCAGCGTCTCCATGGTGCCGTCGCCAAAAATGGTTTCTCCCTTTTTGGCTTGATTCTTGAGCAGGGCGAAGATCAGTTCATGCTTGCGCAGTCGATTGGCGCCCTCGATATCATTGGTGACGGCCATGTCGAGCAACTGGCTTACATGTAAGGCTTTTAGTTCGGATAGATGCATGAGCGGATGGTAAGAAGTAATAGGGGGAGATGCGTTGGGCGTTGTCGCGAATGAAATATGACAAGCGGGCGGCGAGAGGGTTTGGGTACTGCCGGGAATTTTGCTGCTGGCTTGCGAGTGGGCTACGACAGGGGGTTTCGCCTGAAGTTTAAGTGCGGGCCTTGTTTTCCTGTTTTCAGGGGCCGCACCTTCTGAACCGGAAGTTTAGGTTATCGACTTTATAGATGGCTGTCAATGAATGTGCTGAGTTGCGATTTGGATAGCGCACCGACCTTGGTCGCCTCGACGTTGCCGTTCTTGAACAGCATCAGTGTAGGAATGCCACGCACACCGAAACTGGCGGGGGTCGTCTGGTTGTCGTCGATGTTCAGTTTGGCGACTTTAAGGCGGCCGGCATACTCGTTGGCGATTTCGTCGAGAATTGGCGCAATCATTTTGCATGGGCCGCACCATTCGGCCCAGTAATCGACCAGAACGGGTAGCTTCGATTGCAGAACCTCGGCGGCAAAGGAATCGTCGGTGACATAATGAATGTGCTTGCTCATCGTAAAGCCTCTTGGGTAAATAGGGGTTGGGGGGGAATTTTGATGCCTGAAGAGATGAAACTCGGCAGATGGGGACTATCCTAGCGAAAAAATACCCACATGGGAAGCGAGCAAGCAAATACGATATAGTTTGGCATGTTAACTTTGAAAAGCGCGAAATATGACTTACGTTGTTACCGAGAACTGCATCAAATGCAAATACACCGATTGCGTGGACGTTTGCCCCGTAGACTGCTTTCACGAAGGGCCAAACTTCCTGACCATCGACCCGGATGAATGCATTGATTGTACGCTATGCGTAGCCGAATGCCCGGCTGAAGCCATCTTCGCCGAGGATGATGTGCCGGACCATCAGCGCAGCTTCATCGAACTGAATGCCGAGCTGGCAAAGATCTGGCCGGTCATTGCCGAACGTCGGGAGCCGCCGGCCGATGCCGATGCGTGGAACGGGACGCCGGACAAACTCGATCACCTCGAGCGCTGATCCGCTACCCGGCCTGTCCTTGCCGTTGACCGCTGGCGGGCTGAAATCAACAGCTTTGCCGGCGG
>JAYSZS010000008.1:0-6245 GCA_043737935.1 Propionivibrio sp.
GGGTGGGCAATCAGCCTAAACGCATCAAACCCCGAATGCGAAAGCGACGACCCAAGCCCTACCCATGGTTGAAGCTACCGCGCGCCCAGGCCCGACGAAAGATAGAGCTCCATGGTCACCCGCGGGAGACTAAGTAAGTGCCATTCCCCTTAAGCGTAGTCATCATTTCGAAGAACGAGGCCCTGGCTATTGCCGATTGCCTGACCAGCGTTGCCGGATTGGCCAATGAGATTGTCGTCCTTGATTCGGCAAGCAGCGACAACACCCCGGAAATTTGCGTGGCTCATGGCGCTCGGGTCATTGACGCCGACTGGCTTGGCTTTGGGCCGCAAAAGAATCTGGCGGTGCAGTCGGCGGCCAACGACTGGGTGCTGTGCCTTGACGCCGACGAAAGGTTATCTCCAGAACTGTGCGCCGGCATCCGGGCGGTAATGGCCGAACCGTTGTATTCGGCCTATCGCTGTGCGCGCCGTAACCGGTTTCTCGGACGCTATCTGCGCCACGGCGAAGGCTATCCCGACTGGAGTCTGCGTCTCTTCGACCGCCGCGTCGCGCATTGGTCATCCGACCCGGTGCATGAGAAAGTGATCTGCGCGGAGCCGGTAGGTGATCTGGCGGGAGACCTGCTGCACGAATCGGCCGAGACCGTGGAGGGCTACCTCGCCAAACAGAACCGCTACACCTCGCTGGCGGCCTTGGCCTTCAACGGCAAGCCGGTTTCTGCGGTGCGCCTGGTGTTGTCTCCGCTGCTTCGCTTCACCAAGTTTTATGTTGTACGCGGCGGTTTTCGCGACGGCGTGCCGGGACTTGTGCATATTACGATCGGTTGCTTCAACAGCTTCATCAAATACGCCAAGATCCTCGAACGGCAAGGCCGGGGGCGTGATCAATAAACTCGCGCCTGGTCTTCGGGGCGGGTCTTGAAGCGACGATGCACCCAGTAATACTGCTCGGGCATGGTGCGCACGACCGTTTCGATAAAAGCGTTCATGCGCCGGGTGTCGGCCTCGACGTCGTTGCTTGGAAAATCCGTCCAGGCGTCGCCGATCTCGAGTACATAGCCCCGTCCACCCAGCAGGGTGCGGGTGACGCAGGGGATGACGGCAGCGCCGACCGCGCGCGCCAGACGCGACAGGCCGGTGATGGTCGCCGCCTGAACGCCGAAGAAAGGGACGAATAGCGAGTCGCGGCGGCCAAAATCCATGTCCGGCAGATAGTAGAAAGGCAGGCCGGCTTTCATCGCCTTGATGCTGGCGCGTACGCCGTCCTGCCGAGAAAGCATCAACTGCTTGCCGAATCGGCTGCGACCGCGCAATACCACTTCGTCGAATACAGGATTTTTTTGCGCCGAATAAATGGTCAGCGAGTCGAAGCGCAAGCCAATGCCGACGCCGCCGGCGTCGAGTCCGGCAAAATGCGGTGCCAGCAGAATCACTGGCCGACCTGCATCGAGCGCGCCGCGGATCTTTTCTTCTCCCTCGATCCTGATCAGCCGTGCCAGTCGATCCCGGCTTCCCCACCACAGAACGCTACGCTCGAGAAGGCTGCTGCCGAGAACGCGGAAGTGGGCACGGGCCAGCGCCCGGCGTTGTTCCTCCCCCAACTCAGGGAAGCACAGCGACAAATTGACCAGCGCGATCTTTCGGCGTCGACTGGCGAGGCGATAGAGCAGCGACCCCAGACCTTCGCCGAGCGCGGCCAGCACCGACAGCGGCAGAAAATGCAGCAGCCAGAACAGCGCGACCGCGATATGGCTCAGCGCGCGCTTCAGCATGGCGAGTGTGCGCCGCGCGCACCTGCCAGGGCGGCGCAATTGGCAATGAATGGCGAAATAAGTATGGTCATGCCAACGTATGGATGGTCGGTGAGTGCTGCACGGCCCACCGACGCGAAGAATTTCATGGAAAAATCGCGCCGCAGCTCGTTTCGCGGCATTGTAGGGCTAATCCCCCCCGCTCACCACCCTTGCCGAGGTCAAGCCTGAATGATCCCCCTGATTACACCGCTGACCAGCAATGACATAGATACGGTCGCCGCGCTGGCGCGCATCGCCTGGCAGGATGCCTATCCGGGCATTATCAAGCCGGCGCAAATTGACTTCCTGCACGAGCAACGCTATGACACCCGGCGTCTGCTTTAAGAACGAGCTATGCCGGAGGTCTGGTGGGACAAGACGACACTCGATAGCGAACCGGCCGTCTTTTGACTCAAGCCTGCTGACCGCAACGCTTGGGGAAATGAAGCTCGACAGGATATATGTCGATCGCCATCTGTCAAGATTGAACATGTCAGTGATTAAAAGCAGCGCTGTTGAATGGCGAGTCCTGATCGCTGTTGAAGAGTTCGGGCTTGATGAGTTTCGCAAAGCGTCCTCAAGGCAATCGACTCAGAATACCGAGTCCATGTTTCTGATCCGCCAACTAAGAGACTGTGAAAATATGCATCTGCCGCTGCCCGAAGATGGGGCAGCTCCGCAATAATGCCTCAGTCATTTTAACAATTGTGCTGACCATGGACCCACGCCCCGACCTGTTTGCTGACAAAAACGAAACCTCGGCCACCGCCTTGCCGATCGAGAAGGCCAAGCCAGTCGGGATCGCGCGGGTGCAAAAGTCCAATCGCAATCAACTGCAACTGTGCCCCAGCGACCTGGAGTTCCTACTGCTGAAGGGTGGTCGAAGGCGGCGTCGGGCGTGCCGCGATTACCGCGTTTGCCCCGGAGATTCTGTTCGCGCTGTGGCTCGGTGTGGTAGTTATTCTGGCGCCGCCACAAATCCAGCGGTAGGCGTCGTACTCCTGAGTTAGTCGCGTGATCGCACGGGCGGCATAAGCGACAGTCATGAAGAGGGGCGATGGCGGATTCCGGTCGGCGAACACCCTGAAGGAAGTCCTCTTGGGGGACAACATCGAATTTTGCAGTGACACCGCACCGGGCCCGGATTGTCTGGGGCCACGTCGAACATCAAGAACTTCCGGGCGCTGATTTCAGCATCCAGCAAGACGACGTAATGGACAATCTACTGACCGACAACCTGGCCAGTAGATGACGGTGGGTGCCTTCAAACTCAAGGTGTTGGCCCAGGACTGACGGCGTGCGCGTGCGGGCCAGCGCGGGTGCCGCCTCCTTCTGCCGGGAAGATAGCCCGGGAAGCCCGCATTGAAGCCGCCATGGCGGGCCTGCCCGAATTGGCCGACATCAAGAAGCGGCAGGGCAAGAAGCCTGAAGAAGCCCGCGCCTCGACTACCGACGCTGCGGACAGGCGCCCGACGACTGACTGGTGGATGGAGGGTTTCCGGCACACGAGCAGCAGGCAGGGTGAGACCTTGTCCAACTTGACCTGGATGAACACCGTACTACTTGCCAATCTCGTTGATCGTCTTCATCCGCGAACCGCCTCCGATCTACTTTCGTCTTGAACTCGGGGGAGTGCACCTTCCGCTTCTTCGCTTCGCTCATCGCTTCGTTCCTCGTACCAGCGTACAACTTGAACCAATGTCTTGAAAACGGGGGCCACTATAGAGGATCACAACACAAGAATGCCGCCTCATTCCGCCCGTAACGCTTCAACCGGATCGAGACGTGCTGCACGCTTGGCGGGCAGGACGCCGGCCAGCAGGCCGATGACAATGGCGATGGCTTCGGCAAACAGTACGAAGCTGATCGGCGTCTTGACCGGCAGCGCCGGCACCAGCAGATGAATCAGTTGCGCCAGCCCGAAGCCGAGCACCAGGCCGACTAAGCCGCCGAGCGCCGAGAGGGCCACCGCCTCGCCGAGAAACAGGCCCAGGATGGTCTTGCGCGGCGCACCAAGCGCGACCAGCAAGCCGATCTCGCCGGTACGTTCGGTGACGGCGATGGTCATGATGGTGACGATGCCGACGCCGCCAACGAGCAGCGAGATGCTGCCAAGCGCGCCGACCGCCAGGGTGAGGACGTCAAGGATGCTGGACAGCGTGCGCAGCATGTCTTCCTGAGTGGTGATGGTGAAGTCTTCGCGACCATGGCGCGCCTTGAGCGTGGCGACGATCGCCTCGCTGATGCGTGCCGCCGGAATGCCCTCCTCGTACGAGAGATCGATCTTCATCATGCCGTCGCGGTTGTAGAGTTCGAGCGCGCGCGCCGTCGGGATATAGGCCGCATCGTCGAGGTCGATGCCAAGGAATTGCCCCTTGGCTTCGAGTACGCCGATCACGCGGAATTGCAGGTTGCCTATCGTCAGGCGCACGCCGAGGGCGTTTTCCGCGCCGAACAGTTCGCTCTTGAGCTTGGCGCCGAGTACCACGAAGGCGCGCGCGCTTTCCGATTCCTCCGGCGGCAGAAATTGCCCACTGCTGATCTTGACGCTATATACCTTGCGCATGTCGGGGGTCACGCCATTGATCGTCGTACGGCGCAGCCGACCGTTGCCCTTGACTTCGCTATTGCCCCACACCATCGCCGACATGCCGGTGATGTGCGGCAGGCGTTGCAGTGCGCGCGCGTCGTCGAGCGTGAGCGGGCGAACCGAGGTCGGGATGCCGGTCGGTGCCGGGCCCGAGGTCTTGACCTTGCCCGGCGCGATGCTGACCAGATTGGTGCCGAACTGGGTGAATTCAGTCATCACAAAGCGGTGGATGCCCTCGCCAATCGAGGTCAGCAGGATCACCGCGGCAATGCCGACGGCGATGCCGAGCAGCGTCAAAAAGCTGCGCAAGCGATGTGCGGTGATGGCGCGCAGTGCCATTTGGAGGGAGTCGGCGGGGCGGATCATGATTGATGGAAAGACGAAAAATCCCCCACCAAGGCACCAAGGCACCAAGTTTCACCAAGAAAAGCGAAAAGGCTGATTAGCATTCTTTACTTTTCTTGGTGCTTCTTTCTGCCCTTGGTGACTTGGTCAATAAGCATTTGCCTTTACCTCTTCGCCAGCGACTGCACTGGATCGAGTTGCGCGGCCTGTCTTGCCGGCAGCACGCCAAACAGGATGCCGGTGACCAGTGCGGTGCCGAGCCCGGCGAATACGGCCCAGTCGGGCGGGTAAGCGGGGAACACCGGGTAGAGCTGGCGGATCAGCGCTGCGGCGCCTTGCCCGAGCAGATAGCCAAGTAGGGCGCCAGCCAGCGAGAGCATCGCCGCTTCGGTGAGGAAGGCGCTGCGGATCGTTGCGCCGGTGGCGCCGAGCGCCTTGAGCAGGCCAATTTCGGAGGTGCGCTGAGTGACCGAAACAAGCATCACGTTCATCACCAGAATGCCGGCCACGGCGAGACTGATCGCCGCAATGCCGGCGACCGCCAGGGTCAGTGTGCCAAGCAGCTTGTCGAAGGTGGCGAGCACGGCATCCTGGGTGATCACCGTGACGTCTTCTTCGCCTTCGTGGCGCAGCCTGATGATTTCGCTCACTTGCGCTTTGGCCGCTTCAATCGCCTCGCGACCCTTGGCTTCGATCAGGATGCGGAACAGCGTGTTGCTGTTGAACATCGCCTGTGCCAGCGCGACCGGGACGATCACCAGCTCGTCGGTGTTCATTCCCAGCCCCTGGCCGGTCGAGGCCATCACGCCGACCACCCGGAAGCGCCGGTCGCCGACGCGAATCAACTGGCCGAGCGCGGTTTCGGCACCGAACAGCTCGTCGCGAATTTTGGCGCCGATCACCGCTTCGGCGGCGCCGCGCCGCCAGTCGCCGTCGGGCAGGAAGCGCCCCTGCGCCAGCTTCAGCCGGCGCACCTTGATGAACTGCGCATTGGTACCGGCGACCATCACTTCGCGCAGCTTGCCGCCGTAGCTGATCTCCGAAGTGCCGACGGCCAGTGGTGCAACAAGATGCACGGCGCTGGCGCGCAGCAGCGCCTGCGCGTCGTCGATGGTCAGATCGCGCGGCGTGCTGGTGATGGCGTTGCCGGGGTTGAAGCCGCCGGTCTGCGAGCGACCCGGCAGGACGATGACGAGGTTGGTACCGAGCGATGAAAACTGGTTGATCACATAAAGCCGCGCGCCGTCGCCCAGCGCCGTAAGCACCACCACCGCCGCCACGCCAATGGCCATCGCCAGTACCAGCAGCGAGGTACGCAGCGGGTTGCCGGTGGCGGCGTCGCGGGCAAAACGGATCAGGTCGGGGGTGCGCATGGGGTTAGACGCATTCCGTTACACATAACTCTAATTGCATAAATCGACACCGTAATTACCCACACTAATTTTTTCGATTTTCCGAGAAAACGGGTACACCTCTTGCTTATGAATCGTCATTTTTGCGAGGAAATGGCGATGA
>JAYSZS010000009.1:0-6225 GCA_043737935.1 Propionivibrio sp.
TGCGAAAGCGACGACCCAAGCCCTACCCATGGTTAAAGATACCGCGCGCCCAGGCCCGACGAAAGATAGAGCTCCATGGTCACGCGCGGGAGACTAAGTCAGTGCCATTCGGGTTAACCCAAACAGGCAAGAAGGCATCGGCCACAACCTGTTGTGATGACTTGATCTCTTGAGTAACCTTTCGACCAGTTTCATACACGCGGTCGAGGATGTCGACGGTAACGCGAAGACTTGTGCTAGTCTGTGTTCGCCCGATCAGTTGCTTGACCAGCGACATGATTTGAAAAAAACACCCTCTCAAGCGCGTATGATATACGGGAAAACGCGATGCTCAATCGGATTGTGCTTTGAGCAATCGGGGGAGTGGGCAATCCGAATTTCCAGATTGATGGCGATCGCAAACAAATTCTTGATGTATTGCTGGCCCCCGTGACCCAATTTATAGGCCTCCCCGTTGCCGCATAACAGCGCCGATCCTTTTCAGACCACCGACTGTATGACACCTTCATCCATCTTTCGACATCTTATTCGTAATACCGCAAGCGCTTCATCCTCAATTTGCCGTTCCTAAAGCCTTCAGCAAAGGCAAATGGCATGCCAAATCAATTTTCTGAATCGGGAAGTTATTTCGTAGGCGTTCCTTAGCTGGCAGCGAAAAACTCGCGCACACGATCCATCCACGATTTGGCGCGTGGATTATGGTGGCCGGCGTTTTCGCGGCTGGATTCTTCAAGTTCGCGTAGCAGTTCTTTTTGCCGTTCCGTGAGATGAACGGGGGTTTCGACCACAACATGACAAAGCAGGTCGCCATGGCTGTGGCTACGAACGCCCTTGATTCCCTTGCCGCGCAGACGGAAGGTCTTGCCTGATTGTGTTTCGGGGGGAATCTTGATCTTGGCCACAGCGTCCAGTGTCGGGATTTCAATGTCGCCGCCGAGTGCCGCCGTGGTAAAGTTAATTGGCATTTCACAATGCAGATCATTCTGCTCACGCTGGAAAACGGTGTGTGGCTTGAGGTGAATCTGTACGTACAGGTCGCCTGACGGGCCACCGTTGATGCCATGTTCGCCTTCGCCGGAGAGACGGATACGATCACCTTCATCAACTCCGGACGGTATTTTTACGGCCAGTGTCTTGTGCTGCTTGGTGCGGCCGGCACCCTGACAGGACGCGCAGGGATCGGCAATGAAGCGACCGGTGCCGTGGCACTTGGGGCAGGTCTGCTGGATCGAGAAGAAACCCTGTTGCAAGCGCACCTGACCGCTTCCCTGGCAGGTCGGGCACGTTTTGGGTTGCGTTCCGGCTTTGGCCCCGGTGCCGTGGCAGGGTTCGCAGCCTTCCATGGTGGGAATGCGAATCTTGGTTTCAGTGCCGAAAGCGGCCTGTTCAAGCGTGACTTCGATGTTGTAACGCAGGTCGGCACCACGATAGATGCTGGATCGCCCGCCACGAGCGCCTCCACCGCCGAAAATCTCGTCGAAGATTCCGCCAAAGGCGTCCGAAAAACCACCCGCTCCGGCGCCGCCGAAACCACTGCCCATACCGGCCTGCGGATCGACACCGGCATGACCATACTGATCATAGGCCGCACGTTTTTGCCCGTCCGAGAGAATCTCGTAGGCTTCCTTGGCTTCCTTGAAGTGTTCTTCAGATTTTGCGTTGTCCGGATTACGATCCGGGTGGTGCTTCATGGCCAGCTTGCGGTAGGCCTTCTTGATTTCTTCCTCGGAAGCGTCTCGGTTGACGCCGAGAATGTCGTAAAAGTCGCGTTTAGCCATGGTTTCTTGATCGGTAAAAGGGGTGGAGCGAGGCGCGATTATACGCTCCTCGCCCGTTTCGGCCGATGCTTACTTCTTGTCTTTGACTTCGGTGTATTCGGCGTCAACGACATCACTGTCGTCCTTTTTGGCATCGCCGGCCGTGCTCGCACCCGCACCGGCGGCCGCTTCAGCCGCTCCAGCTTCGGCCTGCTGCTTGGCGTACACCTTTTCACCCAGCTTTTGCGCCGCCGTGCCAAGGGCCTCGCTTTTCGCCTTGATTACCTCCAGGTTATTGCCGCGAATAGCATCTTCGGCTTCCTTCATCGATGCTTCGATAGCCCCCATTTCTTCAGCCGACAGTTCCTTGCCGTATTCGGTGAGCGACTTCTTGACCATATGAATCATTCCGTCGCACTGATTACGGGCTTCGGCCAGTTCGTGCGCCTTCTTGTCCTCTTCAGCGTGCAGTTCGGCGTCCTGCACCATGCGCTGGACTTCTTCCTCGGACAGGCCCGAGGAAGCCTGGATCTTGATCTTGTTTTCCTTGCCGGTCGCCTTGTCCTTGGCCGATACGTGCAGGATACCGTTGGCATCGATGTCAAACGTGACTTCGATTTGCGGCATGCCGCGCGGCGCCGGCGGGATATCGGACAGGTTGAACTGGCCGAGGCTCTTGTTGCCGGCGGCAATTTCGCGTTCGCCCTGCAGGACGTGGATGGTCACCGCGTTCTGGTTGTCGTCGGCGGTCGAAAAAACCTGGCCGGCCTTGGTCGGGATCGTCGTGTTCTTCTTGATCAGCTTGGTCATGACGCCGCCCAGTGTTTCGATGCCCAGCGACAGCGGGGTCACATCGAGCAGCAGCACGTCCTTGACCTCGCCCTGCAACACGCCGCCCTGAATGGCGGCGCCTACGGCGACGGCTTCATCCGGGTTCACGTCACGGCGCGGTTCCTGGCCGAAGAATTCCTTGACCTTGTCCTGTACCTTGGGCATGCGGCTCTGGCCGCCGACCAAGATAACGTCGTTGATGTCGGTGATCTTGCAACCGGCGTCGTTGAGCGCGATACGGCAGGGCTCGATGGTGCGTTCGATCAGTTCATCGACCAGCGACTCGAATTTTGAGCGCGTGATCTTCACCGCCAGATGCTTCGGTCCGGAGGCGTCGGCGGTGATGTAGGGCAGGTTGATTTCGGTCTGCTGGCCTGACGATAGTTCGACCTTGGCCTTTTCGGCGGCGTCCTTGAGGCGCTGCAACGCCAGCACGTCAGTTTTGAGGTTGACGCCCGATTCCTTCTTAAACTCGTCAATGATGTAGTCGATCAGGCGCTGGTCGAAGTCTTCTCCGCCTAGGAAGGTGTCGCCATTGGTGGCCAGAACTTCAAACTGGTGTTCGCCATCGATTTCGGCGATTTCGATGATCGAGATGTCAAATGTGCCGCCGCCTAGGTCATAGACGGCGATTTTCTTGTCGCCCTGTTTCTTGTCCATGCCAAAGGCCAACGCAGCAGCCGTAGGCTCGTTGATGATGCGCTTGACTTCGAGGCCGGCAATGCGGCCGGCGTCCTTGGTCGCTTGGCGCTGGCTGTCGTTGAAGTAGGCGGGAACGGTAATGACCGCTTCGGTGACTTCCTCGCCCAAATAATCCTCAGCCGTCTTCTTCATCTTGCGCAATACTTCGGCAGAAACCTGCTGCGGAGCGATCTTGTTGCCGCGTATTTCAACCCAGGCGTCGCCGTTGTCCGCCTTGAGAATCTTGAAGGGCATCAGACCGATGTCCTTTTGCACTTCCTTCTCGTCAAAACGGCGACCGATCAGGCGCTTGACGGCGTACAAAGTGTTCTTGGCGTTGGTGACGGCCTGGCGTTTGGCCGGTGCGCCACAGAGAATTTCGCCGTCTTCGGCGTAAGCAACAATCGATGGCGTAGTACGAGCGCCTTCGGAGTTTTCGATGACCTTCGGTTTGCCGTTTTCCATGACGGCAACGCAGGAGTTAGTGGTGCCGAGGTCAATACCAATGATTTTTCCCATGTCAATATCCTTTTTAGAGTCTTAGCGTGATTGGTGAATACCGGACTGCTTCAAGCTCAATCCTAAGTGGGGCTTATCGATTGCTTTTCAAGCTTTTGCCTTGCTAACGATGACCAAGGCCGGGCGTAACACGCGCTCGGCGATCAGATAGCCTTTTTGCAGGACGTTGACGACAGTATTTGGCTCCTGTTCAGCATCAATCATGCTGATCGCTTGATGAAAGTGCGGATCGAACTTCTCGCCAAGCGGGTTAACTTCGCTCAGGTTTGCTTTTTCAAAGGCAGCGCTCAATTGCTTGAGGGTCAACTCAGTGCCAGATTTCATGCTGTCGACGCTGGGAGTATCGGAAGAAAGTGCCGCTTCAAGGCTATCCTTGACGGCCAGCAACTCGCTGGCAAAACGTTCAACAGCGAATTTGGCTGCCTTGGCAATGTCTTCCTGCGCTCGCCGGCGAACATTTTCCGTTTCAGCTTTGGCACGCAGCCAGGCGTCGTGGTTCTCTTCGGCCTTGAGTTCGGCCAGCCGGATCAATTCTTCAAGGCTGGGCATACCATCCGCAGTGCTTTCCGTGCCTGCAACCGTACTCTCGATATTGGCTTCATCCGCATTCAAATTGTCTTGCGCTTGCATAATTGGCAATCTCCCATAAAACTATGCGATAAAGTTGGTACGGACTTCTCAATTTCAAGCACATCCTTCATTTTATTTAGCATTGGTATATATTTGATGCGTCTCATTCTTCGTCTGCTGTAGAGTTTAAACTCCTGCATGACACGGGAAATTAGGGCACGGACTTGCTGCCAACTCATAAAATCAGAATCTATGGGCATTTCCAGTTCATGCACTCCCGTTGACAAAGTGCGAGAGGTGATCCAGCAGTCTCGCGTGCGAATTTCTCATTAACGACCGGTACGGGCATGGCAGAGAAAATTGGCAAGTACGAAGTCATTCGCACCTTGGGCAAGGGCGCGACTGCTGTCGTCTACTTGGCGCGCGACCCGGATACTGATCTTGAGGTGGCGGTCAAGCTGATTCATTTTGGCGATGAAAATGCGGCCATGTCGCGGCGCTTGCGCAAGCTTTTTCAGACTGAGGACTCGATCGGCCGGCGTCTTGATCATCCCAATATCGTCAAAATTTACGATGCCGTGATTGAGTCTGAACGAGCCTATATCGTTATGGAATTCATCGAGGGCACAGCGCTTGACTACTATTGCGCGATCAATCGCCTGTTGCCCATGCATCGCGTGATCGGAATCATTTTCAAGTGCTGTCTGGCGCTTGATCATGCTTTTCGGCAGGGTGTCGTCCATCGGGATATCAAACCCGCCAACATCATGATCGACGCCGACGACAATCCAAAGATTGCCGACTTCGGTCTCGCACTGAATCTGCACAAGGACATGAACAAGGATTCGACTTTCGTGATGGGGGTTGGTTCACCGGCTTACATGTCGCCCGAGCAGATCAAGAACTATCCGCTTAACCAAAAGACCGATCTTTATTCGCTTGGCGTCCTGCTGTTCCAGTTGTTGACCGGGCGCTTGCCGTTTCGCGCTAGCAATCAGGGAGCGCTGGTTTACAAAATTGTCAATGCGGACACCCCTTCGGTGTGCGCGCTCAACCCGAACCTGCCGGCCGGCCTTGATCCGATAATCAGGAAGGCACTGGAGAAGGATCTTTACAGTCGTTATCGCAATGGCGCCGAGTTCGCCAAAGATCTTTCGAGCGTCCGCTATCAGATGCTTGACGAGGATTCCACCCAGCAGGATATGACGCATTTCGAGAAATTGCGCCGACTTGAATTCTTCACCCAATTCGAAGATATCGAACTGTGGGAGGTCCTGCGCATCAGCGTTTGGCGGGAGTTGTCTGAAAAGGTTGTGCTGATACGAGAGGGTGACAAAAATCGTGTTTTCGGGGTGATTATCAGCGGCTTCGTTGAAATTTCGGTGGGCGGCAAGTCCATTTGCCGGCTCAATGCCGGCGAGGTGGTGGGCGAGATGTCCTATCTTCATCCAAGCGATACGACGCGCTCTTCGACGGTCGTTACGCTGGAACCGACCCTGTTTCTGGAAATCAACAGTGCAGCGCTCGACCTCAGCTCGGATGAAGTTCGCGAAAGATTCAACAAGACTCTGATTGCCAAGGTGCTTACCCGACTGCGCGAGGCCAACAAGGCGCTGGCCAAGCTGGGTCAGTCTGCGGTGCAGGGCAGTAGTGCCGGCTGTGATCTAGAACTGGCGCCGCCTTGAACCGCTAGATTCCATCTGCAGTGAGGAACTAACGATTTACATGGCGACCTCATCCGACTTGCGTTAACTCCCGGAACAGGGCTAACCGCATTCCGTTACACACAACTCAAATTGCATAAAACGACACCGTGATTACCCACACTAATTTTTTCGATTTTCCGAGAAAACGGGTACACCTCTTG
>JAYSZS010000010.1:0-2614 GCA_043737935.1 Propionivibrio sp.
CGCAATCGCGCTGCGCAGCTTGTCGGCAAAAACATTGTAGCCGGACTGATAGGCCGCCGCATTGGCCGGGTCGATCTCGGCCATGCGCGCGCTCAGCGCTTCGCCGATCTTGAGCAGATTGCGCGGGTCGGTCTGGATGTGCGGATTGCCGCCGGCGTGCACGTCGCCGTGCGCCCGGTCGAGAACCGCCGGGATCTCGAGCATGGTCACGTAGCGCGCCGCCTCGAAGAAACCGGGCTGGCCAGACTGAATGCGCGCGTTGCCGGATTCGCGGATGACCAGCGGCAGCCAGCCGACCTCCAACTCGGCGCCGGTTGCCACCACCAGTTGCGCCGAACGCGCCTGGGCGATCAGCGAAGGCTTGGCATCGATGCGGTGCGGGTTCTGCAGGCCATGCGTTGCGGTGTAGACCTTGACCTGCTCGCCGCCGATTTCCTGCGCCAGCGCGCCCCATTCGGGAACGGTGGCAAAGATCTTGAGGGCAGCATGGACAGGCAACACGAAGACTGACAGCAGCACGGCGAGTACGATTGCATTGATGCGTTTCATTGGTTAATCCTTAATATTTGTGGGCGGCGTGGGCGCCCAGGCTCATGATGTACTGCACCCAGAACTGATTGTCCGTCGCCTCAGGCCGTGTCTTGTCCTGCGCGTATTGCAAGCGGAAGCGCGAAAATTCGTCCGGCGTTCAGTCCACCATCAGCGTATTGCGCTTCGGGTTAAAGTCCTTGAGCAAAGGGAATTCGCTGGTGAGCGGGTCGTGTCCGAAGCGGGGGTCGCCTGAATAAAGCTGGTCGAATCGATAACCGATGCGCCAGCGCGGCATGAACTGGTAAACGGCCTGCGCGTAGAAACCGGACTGGCGGTTGTCGAAATTGCCACTCTGCGGACCCAGAGCGGTACTGTCCATATCGTAAACCAGCGTCCCGTCTTCCGAGCGATTGAAGTATTCCCCTTGCAGCTTCAGGTTCTGCCTGCTGGCGTCGCCGTTTGGCGCCTACTTCCAGACGAAGTCGGCAATCCAGGTTTTGCTGGTGCCCGAAAAACTATTGAAGGTTTCATTCAGCGGGTCTTCATAGCTGCGATCCTCTGGTCTGGAATAAAATTACGAAAGACCGGCACGCCAACTGTTTGAGACATTGACATCGCCGCCGACATGCGCGTAAACGGCGCCCGACATCAGGCCGTTCTTGTTTTTCGTGTCGTCAGTCGCCGGGAAGCTGAGTGCGCGTCCCAACTCGGCACCCACTTCGAAATAGGTATCGCCGGGTGCCAGCCAGCGTGCCTGCACGCCGTCCATGCCGAGCTGGTAGCCGAAAAATGCCTGGTAGGGCAACGGAGCGTTGGAGAAGTCCCAGGCGTGTGCGTGAAGGTCGTTGAGGTAGCCGACACTGGAGAAAAAGCGACCGGCCTTCAAATTGAAGCCATTGCCGAGACCGAGCGTCTGGAAGTTTGCTTCCTCGATGCTGAGCGTATCGTCCGGCGCCCAGGCCAGGGTCAGGGTGCCGCGGAACAGGTGATTGATATTGCCTGCAATATTCAGCTCCGTTTCGCCCAGGTGGAAGCTGCGGGTTTCCGGCAACAGTTCGCCATTCGACGGCATGAAGCCTTGCAGACGGCGCTGGTTGGGGCCTTGCGACAGATTGCTGTAATTGCCGACCAGAATCAGTGAGATTTCCGGGTTAAAGCTGTTCGCCGAGCCGGCCGCTGGCTGGCCTGCCGGGCGGCAGCCTGGGCCTGTGAGGCGCTGGCCTCGGCCTTGTCGGCCACGGTCTCGGCCTTGCTGGCCGTTGATTCGGCTTGCGCCAGACGATTTTCGAGTGCAGCGATGCGCTTCTCGTAAGCGTCTTTCATTTGCTTGATTTGATCGCGTATCTGGGCCAGATCCGCATCGTTGGCCGCCTGAGCGGGGTGCGCCAGTGACAGCGCCAAAGCGAGCGCCGACAGCATGAGGATGCGAGGGGTACGCATAATGTTTCCTGAAAAGAATGCAGAACACCGCCCGGCGGGCGGCAGGTTTGCGCTTCAGTCAGGCGAAGGGCGGGGCGTGGGCGCGCGGAGTAACAGCACTGGGAATTGGAACTGCAACGATGTCGCCCACCGGTGGCGCAAAGCCGGCTGCAGATAGAGTAATGCCTGGCGCTACGGATGCGAGTGGCGCAGCCAGACCCTGCGCCGCAATGCACAGTGCGCAGGTATGACTGGCCGCTTCGCCGGCATCGGGGTGCAGATGGTCGATCGCATGGGTCAGTGCCCCGCTCTGCGCGAGCAGCAAAAGGACGGCGAGCAGCAGATGACGAAGCCGCTTCACCGCCTGGCCTCCACCGCTCCAAGCGCGCAGGGCCTGGCGCAGGCTTTTTCGACGATGTTTCTGGCCAACGTCGGCAGATGCCGCAGATGCTTAAGGTTACGCTGCGTCGTCTTGCCAGTGCCTGGCAAGCGGGTGAGGAGGGCGACTGGAGTAGGCGCCAGGGCGCTCATTGCTTCGTCGCGGCACATTGGGCACAACGTCCGCGCAGATCAAAATCCATTCGCGACAACGAGAAACCCGCAGGCAGGCTCGGCGCGCTCGGTGGCGCGGCTTCGAGACAGAACACCCCGCCGCAGTGCTCGC
>JAYSZS010000011.1:0-6174 GCA_043737935.1 Propionivibrio sp.
GTCATCGGGCCAGGTGGCGAGGCTTTGCAGGGGGTTGCGGTTGGGAATGTCCGGTGCTCCGATGGCCAGACCCCTAGGCCAGCGCCGGGCGGCTTCGGCACGCAAGGGGGCTTCGACCTCGCTGTTGAAGGTCGTGTCGCTCGCTCGCACACGGCCATTGGATAAGCTATGGCGCAGGGCGGCGGTGAACAGGCCGGCGCGACAGCGGATGGCCACCGAGTTAGCATCGCCACAGCCCTCGCGCCACAAGCGCTGGGTCAAGGCAAAGCCGTTGGCGCGTCGGGTGGCGATGTCGATGGCGTAAGGCACATCGACGCCGCGATCTGGCGCGATGCCGTAAAAATGCTTGCTGCGGGCAAGGAGCAGCGCGGCGACCCGCGGGTTGGCGTTGGTCTCGTCCCACAGGGCGCGCGAAAAGATGGGGGCACCGTTCTGGTGGCAGGCAAAGCAGAGGCTACGGTTGGCATACACCACCTCGGGCCTGGCGCCAGCCCGGTAGTTCTTGACCAACTGGAATTCGAAACGGCCGGCTTCTTCGTTATAGCTGATCACTTCCAGCACGTTCGACTTTTCCTGGTAACCGATGTACAGGCGATCCTTCAATAACGGGACCGAAGGCGAGTCGGGCGGAGAGTCGGCGACCACCACCACGCGCGGGTAAGTGAAGTAATCGGGGGCGGCGGCAGTGCGTTGCAGCGAACGCCCCAAAGGGATCAAGACCCGTTTGGCCGGCGGCAGGGATCTGCCAGGGTCACGGCCAAGCTGGGCATCGATCCGGGCAAGCAGCGCGGCAAAGGGGAATGGCAACTCGTAGTCGACTTTGCCGTTATGCACCGTGGCAAACAGCCGGTCAAACTGCGAGCGACCGGATTCAGGCAGATTCTCCCCAGGGTCAGCCGGATCAATTACCCAGGCGGGAGATTCAGGCTGGCTGGCCGCATTGACCGTGGCGCTGCCGAAGCTCAGCCCGCAAAGGCTGCTTAAAAGGATAAGAGGTACGAGCCGCTTTGGAAGTAAATTCATGGCGAGTCGTCATGGTCTGGAGTCTGACACCGCTCAGGGTTTGTGGACATCAAAATCCACCGCAAAGGCGCAAAGAGTCAAAGCAAACGCAAAGTTAACACAATATTTGCGTAGGATTGCTTTGCGAAACCTTTGCCCCGCCTCTGCGGTTGGGTTTAGGCATTGATCAAAGCCGCTCAGGATTTGGCAGCGGCGACAAGGGCGCGTGTCTGGGTTCCGGGCCAGCACTCTTCCTGAACCTTGCCGGTCTTCACGAAGTCTTCCCGCGCCTTGTCGTCGGTAGCTTTGTCGTGAAGGATAAAATTGAGGGCGAAGACTTTATCCAGGTAGGCCCGGCCAAGATAGAGACCAGGGCGGATCATGCGAATCTCGTCGCGCACCTTGAGGCCGCGGCGACCGGCGAGGTAGTCGGGGTTTTCCTGGTAACCGGGAATTTCGTCGGTGAAAAAATAGTCGATGATGATCGATTCCCGGCGTGCATCGAGCAGGCTCTGGCCACAGTACAGCTTGGCCGGGAAGAGCAGCCAGGTTTCCTTGCCCGCATAGTTCATCTTCTTCGGATCACCCTCGACCAGGCCGGCTTTTTTGAGCAGCGTGAGGTCTTCGATGCGGTTGCGCAATACCCGTTCTTCGCGGAAAAAGACCTTGCCACGCCACAGCGTCTCGCCGATGTCTTCGACGACCAGCCCCTTGAGATGAAGCGTCGTGCCGGCAAAACCGCCGACGATTTCGGTAAGCCTGAACTTGCCGCTGCTGCCTCGGGGCATCAGGATGCGACCGTCGAAAGCCCCATCGGGGATGGGGCCGGCGGCAAGACGGGCGTAAATCTGATCAAGCTGCTCCTGATCCAGCGTGGCGAGGTAGTCCGGCGTGATTTTGGCGAGTTCAGCCGGCGAGATCGGGTACTTGTAGTCAACCTGCGCCAGGTCCATCTTCGACTGGTAAGCCTTCTCGTAGGGGGCAAAGGCGATGCTGGGTGGTTCCGGCTTGCTGCAGGCGGCCAGGGTGATGGTGGCCAGCGTGAGCAGAGCAAAAGTAGTCGGTAGTCTCATGGTGTAACCTTTCGGTGCCTAAGAGAAAAACAGAATCACCACCAAGGCACCAGCCTCACCAAGTTAATGCCCTGTATTTCTTGGTACTACTTGGTGTCCTTGGTGACTTGGTGGTTAGCATTTTCAGTTAAAGCGTGGCGAGGAAGGCCGTCAGCGCCTTTTTGTCGGCATCGGAAAGGTCCTCGCCGAAGCGGTGACCCTCGTTTTCAATCTCCTGGGTGCAGGACTGGTAATTGGCACTGAGGAACTCGCGTTTCTCGCGCAGGATCTCGACAAAGCGTGAAGGCTGCTTCATCACGTCATCGGCCATCGCCAGCAGGGTCGGCACCAGATCCTTCTTGCCCGCCGCTTCGAGCTTGGCCGGGTCGCGCTTGGCGAGAAAAAGATCACCCACCAGTTGCTTGTGCTGCAAGCCGTTGAGGAAGCCAGCGCTGGTGCCGGCCGGAATCTTCACCTGGCCGAAGCCGAGCAGAGGCTTTTCGACTTTGCCATCGAGTGGGCGGAGGCCGACGTCGATCAGCAGGTCGGCGTTGGTCAGGGTGCGCTTGCTGCCGCGCTCCTTCGGATGCAACAACTCGTGCATCGAGCGTTTGTAGAGATCGAAGCGCCCCTCCACCGTCGGATCGTAGCGCAGGCACTCGGGCTGGCTGGCGAGCAGCTTGCCCTCCGGGTCTACGTAGCGGGCGCGATGGAAGTCGTTGTCCTTGTTGGCCGGATTGCCGCAGATCTCCGGGCCGATGGCGTTGTTATGCATGAAGGGCGCCGTGGCCCAGACATTGACCAGCGAAATGTTGCGCAGATAGCCGCGACCGCCATCCTTGAGTTCGTTGCGCTCGGGGATGTCGGCGACCACGGGCCGCTTGTGCATGGTGTTCGAACCGTATTCCATGTACAGGTGGCCTACCTTGTGGTTGGAGTGCAGGGCGCGACAGCGGTAAGTGCCCACCTCGGTGACCGGCGTCGATTGATCGTTACTGAGGAAATCAGCGCGGATTTTGCGCGGATGCGCTTCGTTGGGGGCGGCGAAATCACGATTCTTGAATGAGCCGCCCGCGCTTTCCGGGACGCTGGAATGACAGCGTGCGCAGTTGTCGGCAAACACCGTCTGACCGCGCCCTACAGCACCCTTGCCGAACTCAGTCTCCAGTTCGGCCGCAAGATCGGCCCGCGTATAGGTAATGGCCGGGTTGCTCGCCTTGCGCGCGTTGGCGCGAGCCGCTTGCAGGTTGGTTTCGTCAGACTCGGCGGAAGCGAAGAAATCGAGAATGTTCTGCAGGCGATCCTCGACCGCCCGGAAGTTCGGGCAGTCGCGCCGGCACTGGCCGACGTTGAACGGTGTCTGGCCGAAACCGCGCGCTTCCGGGTCCACCTGACGCAGGTCGGAGAAATGATTGACCCAGCACTGCTCGGAGCACGAGCCGATATTGAAATAAACGCGCTGGATGGCTTCCAGGGCGCCGGTTGAATCCTCACCGCCCTTGAGGATGTGATGAACGCCGGGCAACACCACTTTCTGGCCGCCAAGATTCACCGGCGTTATATCGTCATCGCGCGTGCTCATCTCCCAGCACTTGCCACTACGTCCCGGTTCGCACCAGCACTTGCCTTCGTCCTTCTCGGTGCCGCAAGTGGCGGCCTTGCGCCACTTGGTGATCGACTCGCCCTTGAACACCGGGCGCTGGGCGACATTGATCAGGGCATTGATGGTGCCGGGGTTGTTGATCTGGTCGTGTGAAATGGCCGAGGTATCGGTTACCCCCGGCCGGGCGTGGGCGAACATCTGGTATTCCAGGCTGCTCTTGGGCATCCCGGAACCGAGCAGTTCGGACATGCGGGTGTACTGGTTGCCGATCAATCCCTTGATGTTCTCCCACTTCGGGTGCGCCGGATCAGCCGGAGGGTTCAGCGGGTCGAAGGCGATATGACACGAGCCGCAGGAGGTGCCGATGAGGAACGGCGGTTCCACAGAGGCATCGGCCAGCTTGCTCACCCGCTGGTCGGATTCGATGCCGGTGGCGGCGGCCTGGGTGGTGGCGAAGCCAGACCAGGTCGCCAGGCTACCGTTCAACTGTTTCCACCTGGCGGCGTCGAAGCGCGGGTTGGGAAATTTGCGGAGGCCAAGAGCTCCAGTCGAGGTGCCGAACTTGAGGTCGCAGGCAGAGTGGCGCTGGTCTGTCTTGCCGCCCTGGCTGTGTGGATCGTCGGCGTCGAGCGCCGCATCCTTGAGGCCGCAGGCCGGGTCGACATAGCCTGGCTTGCCGACATACTTCAAGAGCACGTCATCGCCGGGGCACCAGTCCAGGCCGTAGGTTTCTTCGACCGACTTGGCCGGGCAATCCGGATCGCCGGGCTTGCAGCAGGACGGGTCGTTGATGATGCCCCAGGCCCAGAAGCGGTCGTCGCGCTGGTCGGCACGCAACACGCGATACCAGTCCACCAGGACGCCGATGCGCTGCTGAAACGTGTAAGTATGGAAGCGGTCATTGCCGGCGGTGGCCTTGAACCAGATCAGCCGTCCGACGCATTCGGACTCGTTCAAGCCTTCTCTGGCACAAGCCTCGAAATAGGGCGCGTCCTGATCTACGGTGGATGTTTCGGGAATCGGTTTTCCCGGCACCGCGGCGATAGTTACCGGGGCATTTTCAGCATGGGCATTGCCGATATTCTGAAAGCGGGTGTGGAAAACCCCGACGACGGCGGCAAGGGTCAAGACGGTCGCGACAGAGGCGAGCAGAGTACGTTTCATGAGTTTTCTCCTGATCAACGCCATCAAATCCCGGTGTGCAGGGATTCATTCATTCGCCCGGGAATCGACGACGCAGATAAGTTCAGCAACAGTTCAAACGCAGGGGCACTTGCATAGGTTTCGCAAGCAGACAGTGCCTATCTACGACAAGGAACATTTCGGGACGTCAATGATCTTGTCATTTACATTGCTGTTTAACTACCCTGCTCTCTTCTGCTTCAGAACTTGCTCAGGTCAAGGCGATTCGTTATTGTACTTTGATCTACCTGAGGCCGGCAAGAAAGCTCATATCTCACTTCATGGCCCGTGTCTTTGGCGGTTTCAGGTAACGGTTCGGCATCCACTTCTTCGGCAGCCTTCCGGCTTGCTCCTCATCTTTTCGCCGCGTCTGCGGATCGATAACCATCGGCGTTGAAACCCAAAAGGCATTTGAGTGCTTTATTCGCCGGCACTCGAAATGGTTGTTTTTCCTCGAACGTCTGGCGCCTGCTTCTTGACTTTACGTTTCCGCCCCCATAGATTCTGCGTATTACATGTAATCCGTTTTACAACTGGAATAGATATGACAACGATCAGCATGCTCAAGCGGATAGCCCTCATGCTTGCCGCATTCACTGTTATCGGCACTGTTGCCGGAAATGCACTCGCGGATATCGTCATCGGGCAGGTTACCCCCTTGTCCGGCACGCTGGCGCCGACCGGTAACCACATTCGTGCCGGCGCACAGCTCTATTTCGACGCCATCAATGCCAGCGGCGGTGTGCATGGCCAGAAAATCCGTCTGATCACCAGGGATGATGCCTACAACGCCAGCGAAACCGTTCGCCTGGCCAGGGAGTTGATTAACGAGGCGCAGCCTCTGGCCCTATTCGGGTTCGTCGGCACCGGCAATGTTGAAGCGCTGCTCAAGGACAAGATACTCACCGACGCCGCTATTCCACTGGTCATGATGCGAACGGGTGCATCAAGTGTACTCAAGAGCGGCAACCCATGGCTGTTCTTTACCCGAGCCAGCTATGAGGCGGAAATAAAAAAAATAATCCAGCAATACAGCTCCACGGGTTACCGCAATTATGCGATTTTTTACCAGAATGACCCTTTTGGTTTGGACGGGCTGGCCAACGCCGAAGCATTGATCGGAAAATACGACAGCAAGATAATCGCCAAAGCCAGTTACGAAAAGAACACCACTGAAGTTTCTGCCGCAGTCAAGTCGATTGCTGCCGCCGCACCGCAGGCGGTGATCATGATTGCCAACACTGCAGCGAGCGGCGAATTCCTCAAGCAGTCTCGGGAGGCTGGCAACATGGCCGAATTCATTACGCTCTCCGTCACCGATGCAGCGCAGGTGGT
>JAYSZS010000012.1:0-2589 GCA_043737935.1 Propionivibrio sp.
CCCCCTTCGATCAACAGACCGGGTTCTTCGGAAAACAGCGGCCGGCAATAATTGTGCGACAGGGCGATAGCGGCGAAACAGGCCAGCAGATCGGTATGCGCCACGGCGCGCGCGATGCGCTGCAGTTGCGGCAGATCGGCCTGCAAGCTGGCAAGCAGGCCCTCGTAGAGCACCTTCTCGCGCGCCAGCGCGCGCTCCTGGGCGGACAGCGCCTGGTCTTCGAAGGCTTTAAGTTCGGGCGTGATGTAGCGTTCGGCGTTTTTCAATGTCTGCCGGCGGCGGTAGTCGTCCGGCACCCTGGCGGCGTTGGCGTTGGTGATCTCGATGTAGAAACCATGCACGCGGTTGTACTCGACCTTCAGGTTGGCAATGCCGCTGCGCTCGCGTTCGCGCGATTCGAGTCCGACGAGGAAGGTGCCACAGTTGTCGTTCAACGCGCGCAGTTCGTCGAGATCGGCATCAAAGCCATTGGCGATGACACCGCCGTCGCGGATCAAGGCGGCGGGTTCCGGCAGAATGCAACGGGTCAGCAGGTCAAGTACGGCAGCAGGCGTGGCCAGCTCGGCGTGTAGTTCGGCCAGTAGTGGCGCCGGCGAGGCATTCAGCGGTGCGCGCAGTTCAGCCAGCCGTTGCAGACTGTCGCGCAGGCCGGAGAGATCGCGCGGGCGAGCGCTGTAGAGCGCAATACGACCGGCAATACGTTCGATGTCGGCAACGCCGCGCAGCGCCAGACGCAACTCGCGCAGGGATCGGCCACCGTCCTCGAGCAGAATTTCGACAGCCGCATGGCGTGCTGCCGGAACGGTTGAGTCGCGAAACGGGTGGTGCAGGGCGTGGCGCAACAAGCGCGCGCCCATCGAGGTCATGCAGGTATCGAGCAGGCTGCACAGCGTCGGTGCCGGCTGGCCGCGCAGCGTTTCGGTCAGTTCGAGGTTGCGCCGGGTGGCCGGGTCGAGACCAAGAAAAGTGTTGTTGCGTTCGACGCTGAGTGCCTGCACATGCGGCAGGGCGCGGGTTTGCGTCGCCTGGGCATAGCGTAGCAGGGCGCCGGCGGCAGCAATCCCTGAGCGCAAGCCGTCGGCGCCAAAACCGGAGAGCGACGCCGTGCGGAAATGCGTGCACAACTCGCGCGTCGCGGCTTCGCTGTCGAAATGCCAGTCCGGCTGGCGGGTCAACGCGGCCGCTGGAGTGAAGGGCAGTTCGAGGCTTTCCGCGATGACGATTTCAGCCGGGCGGATGCGATCCAGCGTGGCCGCAAGTTTGTCGAAACTGACTTCGCATACACGAAACTCGCCACTCGCCAGATTAAGCCAGGCCAATCCGGTGGCTTGCCGGCTGACGGCCACGGCCAGCAGCAGGATGTTGCGTTTCTCGTCGACCAGCGCGGCGTCGGTTAGCGTGCCGGGGGTGACAATGCGGGCGACGGCACGTTCGACTGGCCCCTTGCTGGTCGCCGGGTCGCCAATCTGCTCACAGATCACGACCGATTCGCCGAGTTTGACGAGGCGGGCAAGATACTGTTCGACGGCGTGGTAAGGCACGCCGGCCATCTTGATCGGCGTGCCGGCGCTCTGGCCACGCGTGGTCAGCGTGATGGCGAGCAGGCGGGCGGCTTTCTCGGCATCTTCAAAGAACAGTTCGTAGAAATCGCCCATCCGATAGAACAGCAGGAGGCCCGGATGCTGCGCCTTGAGGCGCAGGTACTGCTGCATCATCGGGGTGTGGTTTTCTATCCCCTTGTTGTTGCTTGCTTTGTCATTGTTTTTATTCAAAATAATCTTCTAACGGGTGCTCGTGTAGGTTCAAGTGAACTCATCTAAACTCAAGTAAATCGCCAAAATTGTAGCCCATGTGTAGCCTTCCGCCTAATTTGGGATATCCTAGCGCTCGCTGGGCTACATTTTGACTTTGTTCATTCTGCCCTGGCATACAGGAAGGAGCATGCATGAAGATTCCGCTTACGCAAAAATTTGTACTTCAGGATTTGTCTTTTGACAAACGTCCATTCTTGCGCCCGGACGGCACTGTCGGCTGGCTTCCAAATGAGGGGGGCAGTCCCTACGTAGTGACCGATGCGCATCAAAATGCTCCTACCGGCTTTGCAGTCAAAGTCGGTAAAACAAAGAAGACCTACATTATCCAACGCCGCGTGCGATCCGCTGCAGATGTTGAACCAGGCCCCGAAAACCTAAAGCAAACGGTGGGCAATGTTTCCGACTTTACGAGCTTGGATGCTGCGCGGAATGCGGCGCGAGACATTGTTCAACACATGCTCACGATCAAGCGCAATCCGCGCGTGGTGCGCAGAGAGGCGACAGAGAAAGCCGGAACGGTCGGGGAAATTTTGACGGCGCACCTTAAATTTCTTGAGGAAAGAAAAAATAAGCCAATCGCGCTGAACACAACGCGCAATTTTAAGCAGGCTATTAACCGACTCAAAACTTGGGACACGCTTCCAATAAGAGGGCTGATGCCGGACGTTGTTCTGGCTCGCTTTAATGAAATGGCCGCAAAAACACCTACCGCTGCTGAGCAGACATTCATGTGGGCAAAGCGGGCGGTTGACCACGCTATCGAAATCGAAGCACA
>JAYSZS010000013.1:0-6163 GCA_043737935.1 Propionivibrio sp.
GCGGTTCGACTCCAACCAAAGACACTCTCGGCAATCCGATGCTTGCCATCGAGCAGCAATAGCGTGACATCGCCCATCGCACAGCGTCGCGCGGGCCAAGGAATCAATTCAACCAAACGCGAGATTAGCTCCACCATTTCGGCGGTCACGCCATTGCGTGCCAGTGTCGTTGTCTTCATGCGCATCACCTTCGTTAAAGTGGTATGAAAACACTTATAACTGGTACATCAGTAATTACTGTATCACTAAGTCAGTTGACCCATATCTCAACACGACGGTTACGTTCCCTGCCGTCGGGTGCGTCGTTGTCGGCTACGGTGATCTCCTGCCCAAAGCCATAGCTGTCGACGCTAGTGATGCCCAAAGTTTGCAGCGCTGCCTTGATCGCGCTGGCACGGCTTTCGGACAACGTGCGGTTGGTACCGTAATTGCCCTGGGAATCCGCGAACCCGATGAGGGTCAGGCGGCGACTTCCCCCGTCGGCCATCAACTTCAGAACTCTTTGCAGGTCCTGTGCCGCCCGGTTGTCCAGCTCTGCGGAACCGGTACGGAAGCGGAAATTAGTACCTAGATCGGACTTGCTGGCAGTCAGCTTGCAATAAGCATCCTTTGGGCCTGGCCACTGGCTGCTCAACATGCAGGATCGATCTGCGGACTGACTTGGCCGCGCTTGTGCCATGTTGATGGTCTGATCGACAAACCCGACCGCTTTGACCACCTGCTGACCGGCGTCGGATTGCGTAAAGCGCACGAATTCGCCGACGTATTGGTTCGCTGGGTTCGCGGCCGTATAAAGGAATAGTCTGCGGGCCAGCGGGTAGTCCTCCTTCTTGATCGTGAACACCGTCGGGCTTAGGGGTGGGGTCTTCCGGCTGTCTGAAACCGGTACGGCCCGAGCCGTCTTCACATAGGGAAGACCAACGAAACCAATGGCGGCTGGGTCCCGGGCAACAGCAGCTTCCAACTCTGCGCTGTCTTCAAGGCGGCGAGCAACGGACACGAGGGCACCGCTTCCAAGTACCAGAGACTTGAAAGTGTCATAGGTGCCGGACTTGTCGTCGCGTGCGTAGACGTGAATGGCCCCGCTCCCGGCACCACTCCCAGCGCCGATCTGGGACCAATTAGTTACTTCGCCGGTGAAGATGCGTGCAAGCTCCTGCCGGGTAATCCCGTTCAAAGCGTTCCCTGGCGCGACAATCACGGCGATCCCGTCCAGCCCGATCACATGCTCGCTGCTGCGGCCAGACATGTCGCCCAGCGCAGCGAGGGTCGCCTTTTCCTCGGACTTGATCGGGCGGGAAGACATGCCGATGTCGGCACCTCCATCTCCCAGATGCTTGAATGCGTCCCCTGAGCCGTGTGAGCGTATTTCCACGCTCAAGACTTTGTCACCCACTTTCCCGCTCACCACCGTTTCAGGGATGGGCAGCCCATCCTTTTGCCGTTGCACGCTGGAAACATCCGTTGCTCCTTTAGAAAGGAGCCAGGCCTTGACCAATTGTGGAGCAAGTGCCGCACCAATGGTATTTGAGCCGGAGAGACGCAACGCGGCACTCTCTGGTGCCCCGATGGGCGCGGACGCCTTCGGCGTATCCGGCGCTATGATTGACTGTTGATTTTGGGACGGCTCGGTTCCGCTCCCGCCAAAGATCATTGACTTGATCAAATAACCGCCGCCTATCAGCAGCGCAAGCAGAATGACGCCCAGCAGAATGATTTTCTGATTGCCGCTCGACGGGCCGTTCTTGGCGGCGAGCAGGCCGCTGCCGCACTCCGGGCAGCGGCTGTCCAGCGCGGACATTGGAATAGGCTCCTTCTTCGCGGCCTTGGCGCAGGCACTTGGCAGGTTGGTGCAGTAGCCAGCGTTCACAGTTCACTCTCCCTTCGGGCAATCTTCATGACTTCTCGAGCCGCGTGGCTCCATGCCACGAATTCGGGATCATTGGCATCGTCTAGCCTCTCGCCCTTGATCACCGCCAATCTGGCTTGCAACTTGTCGCGCAATTCCGTCAATTCCTCTTCCCGCGCGAAACGCGGGGGTTTCATGAGTGGATTCAAGGTTTGCTTCAACTCGTATAAGTCCTTTTCAGTAATCTCGTCGAGAGCAGTGATAAAGCTCTTACCCAGGACGACCGGCTCGAGTTCGAAGCCATCGACATCCTTGCGGTTGATGAGCACCTGCATTTGACCCGTCGAAGGGCTCGACCTCTGGGCCACCACACCCAGGGCCTCCCCTAGCAGGAGAGCCGAACGAGAAAGCTCGCGGATCGCTCCACCGTCGGCGATGAAGAGGTCCGGGAACTGGCTGCCGTCGCCTTCGTCGTGCACCTCCAGCATCGTCCGCGCGCGTCCGTACTGTTCGACTCGTTGCTTATAGCGCTCCTTGAGGGTACTCACGACTCGAGCGTAGCGCAGGGGGAACAGATTCACCAACGTGACCAGCGTGATCTCGTTACCGTGATCCTCCATGGGGACAAAGCTCACTCGTCCAGTGCGGGCATTTTTTAGTGATTCCTTGAGCCGGTTGACGAACTCCTTGTGCTCAGGAGGTTCGGGCAAAAGGATTGCAAACGCCTCGGTGGCACGGGGGCTCCCTGAACGACCCTCGAAGCTCTTGTTCATCTCAGTTTCGTCGAAGGCCAAGAAACGTCCTGCGGACCGCGCCAAGGCGCTGGCTTCCTGGTTTAGGCGTTCGGGGCTCGAACCCCACTCCTGCTCGAGTTTTTCGATGATCGAAACATCGAGGACGCGGTCGGCGCGTTGTGTGACAAGGCGTTGGTGCGCACTTTCGACGTTCTCCTCGCACTTGGCGACAATGGCATTGCGGATTTCGCTGCTCGCAAGGCGCGTGCTGAAGGCGCCAAAGGTGGGTTGTTGCCCAAGTCGTGCGATGATGTCGTTGCGCACCATCGCGGTCTGGGTCCGCTGCTCGTTCTCGTCGAGGGCGAGCCTGCGCCGGACCGCATCGATGGCTTTGCCGTCCTCCAACTTCAGGACATAACTGCCGCCATCCGTGGCGTTACGCAGCAACGGCCCGGCTTCCTGTGAGGGGGCTCGGGCACGCATGGTGCGGATGGCTTCTTCTGCGGCGGTTCCGAGGGTGGCCTGACCGTTGTCGATCGCGGCCTTCAAGTCCACTAGTTGATCTGAAACCTCGCCGACCAGACGCTTAGCGAACCGAAGTGCCTCTACCGTGGTGTTGGCGATCGCGCCGTCGCGAAGGAGCAGTGCCGCTTGGGTCAGCGACTTGTCGTAGCCCCCCATGATCGAACCGATTATGCCGATCTGAGGCCAACGCCGTTCCAGGTCGGAGAACTGGCGTGCCAATTCTTGAGCCGCCTGCTCGCGCCGCGTAAGATCCAGGTCCATGGCGTCGCGTCGAACCGCCAAGTCACGTAGCAATGCGTCCACGACCCGCGACGCCTCGCTCAACGAACACGTGCCGACACGCCAATCCTCGAAGAGTGAACGCTCTACCCGGTCGCGAACAGCCATCGCCAGATTGCGTGCGTCACGATCGTAGGTAGCAAAGAACTGGCGCACTCCGCTACCGCGATAATTCTGGTCGTAGGCCGTGATGAACAGGGCCTTCAACTCCTTGAGCCAATCGACCTTTTCACCTTGCTGTCGAGCCAGGGAAATGTAGTGGGTTTCCCATTGCTGCCACTCGAGTTCGATGGACTTCCAGCGTTTTGACGCCTCGGTCTCGATGATCGGCCGGGTCAGACGCAGATGATCGTCTGTGAGACTCCAGTCCTCCCGCTGCTTCGGATTGGCGACGAATTCCGCGTCGGCACGAGGACGTGCTTGGTCGGCAAAGCCGAAACCATCCTGCCAGTTGTTGTGCTGGAGTTGTCGCAGGCACTGGGCGACAAAATCATAGGTCAGATACTCGCGGATGGTCTCTTCCGGGAAAGACAGGCGCCGGATGCCAAACGACATGAAGCGCACCGCCCTCTGACCTTTGCCCGAGCCGGCAATCGCTTCCGGCGTGGCATCGCCGTTCTCGGAATTCTCGAACCGGGGAAGGTCGTCCCAGGCCACCTGCCGGGCTATTATGATTTTGTGGTAGACGAAGTCGGCCAGGATGTCGGGAAGCTCCCCCTCGATGGAAGCGCGGAACCCTTGGTCGTTATCGTCCGTGAATGCATAGCAGCCGTTAAACCAGAAATCCCTCTTGACCGGGCCGCCCCCGTCCACGACATCGAAGGGCGCCCAGGCTCCGGCTGCCATGGCGTTCAACTCGAGCAGCGCTGCGTATGCGTTGGCGTGGTAGTTGCCCGTATTCCAGTTGGAAGGGGGATTGAGATCCGGCAAATAGGCGTAGACGATGATGCGCTGCTGGCGGTCCGGGAAGAGCTTGCGGATCTGGGCTACCGCATCGACCACCGCACCGGATCCCGTGCCGCCAGCCAAGCCCGTGAAGATGTGAAACGTGGTTTCGGTGGATCGCCCGCGGTCCTGCATATCCCGTACCAGTGTGATGACAATGTCGTTGAAACGACGACCGCTCATCGCAAAAAGGAACCGCCCCAAGCGACGTTTCTGCCCGCCTGCCGCATCGACGTTAAGGCTGGCGAGCACTTCGCCCCAAGCCTGCCGATCCCCGATCCAAGGCTTTATGTTGGGGTGGCTGTTGATGTCATCGATGACCGCGCGGAGATTGGCCTGCTGAATCGGGAGTTGACTACGCTTCGGCAGGCTTACCGAACGTCCGAGCACGGTCCAACTTGGGTCGTCATCCCGAAATGACTTTGGGTCAGAATCGACGAACAGGTAATCGATAGTGACTTTGTCGGGAAGCTTGTCGCGAAAACCTTGGTAAACCAGCTTGCGAAAGGAGCGCAGCACCCGCCCACCTGTACCACCAAGACCGATCAGCAGATGATTCATCGATTACTCGCGTTGACGGAATAAGACAATGGATTCGATTATATGTTGGTTTCGCGAAGTTAGGAAATCCAACCGAACGTGCAAACTCCGAGCGTCAGCACTGTTCTGGCGCATGTCCAGGCTATCCGTTGGGTAAACCGTTGATAATCCAGCTCGACCCAATAACGGCAATCGCCACAAAGGATCCGGCCAGACCAACTTAGCGAGTCAATCGATCACTTCTTGTTGTGCCGCCACTCCCTCGGCGGTACTGGATCAGTATCATGCCATAACCCGATTCTTCTTCTCCGCGCTTCTTCTTCGGCAAAAGCATATTGTCCTCGCTCTTCTTCAGGCTGTTCCTTTGCATACTGCTTGTATTGCCACGCCAACCCCAGTGTAAGCAGCGCCATGCCAGCATCCAGGGTCTTCGGGCTCAGATGCCTTGCAATCGGAGGAACCACCCAGACGCGCCCGATGGTGCGCCCGTAGCGATCCTTTTTTCGCGCGTCTGCACGCACTTCCTTGCCGAAAACCATATCGGCCATGCGTTGTTTTGCGACGTTGCCGAATGGCTGCTTCTTTTCAGGGGCATCTATTCCGGCAAGGCGTATTTTGTGCTGCTGGTTTTGAGCGTCTAGGAGGGTAATCGTGTCGCCGTCCGTTATGGCAACTACTCGCCCTTGAAGGTTGTCAGCCAAGCCACCATGTGATGTAAGCAAGCTGATCAAAACCAATCCGAGGGAGAATCGTGTGGAGCCGAACCATTCCATATTCAATGAATTCCGTGCTTACTGGCAATTGTCAGAAGGAATGATCGCCAAGACCTCCAAGGATGATCTTGCCGAAGTTGCTCGCATTTTAGCCATGCAATCCGCGCACTATGCACGCAAATACGGAGAATTGCAGTTGCCTGACCTCGTAAATCTTCTATCCGCAACCCACATCGAAATAAAAGTGCCGGTTTGCTGCGTGACGGCGCAGAGGCATTGGTCGGCGTGATGGCGATGGTTACAGGGGTTGGCGGTGTCGATATTGATGCAACGGTGCAGTGATTTTAAGGGAAGTAATCATCTGTCCGTGAGTTGGTGACGGTAGGGAACATTTTTACGGATGGCCCAATCGAGAGCGATTCAATCTGTCCCTGACTTCCCGCGGGAGCGGATGCGAAAAATAAGGTTTTGAAGTGTTGAATTCATGGCCGCGGCATGCCTGATCATTACAGTCACGGGTGACTGGTGAGGGCGAGAACGTTACTTCCGCTTGGCCTTGTTACAAACGACATTCCACA
>JAYSZS010000014.1:0-6157 GCA_043737935.1 Propionivibrio sp.
GAATAGAATCAGTTGGTTGCACGGAACGCCCTCGGGCATTTCGTAGTCGTTGCCCGGAAACGCTTGCTGCAAGGGCATCTTCTCGAACAGAGTGACCGATAATATCTGTAACAAAGTGTAGAGCGAAGCATCCAGATTCAGACGCTTCTTGACGATAGCCACGAGGACATAGACCGTCCGGATAGGTTATTCCCGGAAATTTTTTTTCGGATATGTATTTTGACGTTCAAGTCGGAGACACCCAACGTCGCTCGGAATCCATTGCTAATCATGGCTTGCAGCGATTTACACTCTCGTTTAACCGGACAGCAGTGAAAAGAACTGGATGATCTGGCCAAACTCGTTGTCGATGCGGCATTCAAAGTGCATAAGTCTCTGGTCGCGGGATGGCTGGAGTCGGCTTACCAAGCTTGCCTTGAAATTGAACTTCAAATGAGAGGCGTACGCTTTTTATCGCAATACTTGTTGCCAATCTCTTATGAGGGAGTCCTCATCGAAGCGGCCTATCACATTGATCTGCTGGTAGGCGATCAACTGCTCGTTGAGCTTAAATCAGTCGACCCACTGCTAACCATACATTCTGCACAATTACTCACTACTTGCGACTTTCCGGCAACAGACTCGGCCTGCTGATTAATTTCAACACACCGCTCATCAAGGATGGCATAAAGCGAATCGCGCTCTGACGCCGCGGAGCACTCTTGGCGTCAGCTATTCAGCGTGCTACGCCCGTACCAAACACTGGGTTACTATTGTTTGGTACGGCTGATCATGGCCTAGTGCGGTCGTTGTAGTTACTCGGTCTAAAGCGTAGAGGAAATCGAAATTGCCCCATCCATCGTCCGTTTGGCATGCTTACTCGCGCTGACCGGTATTTTTTTTGCATCCTGACAGATGCTATAAGACAATGCTGGACTAGGGAAAAAAAGCTACAGAACAGCAATATGACCAAAGCGCCTGGCGGTGGTTTTGGCCTATCTTCAGGAAATGACGGCACAATTGCAGCACTGGAAGGTCTACAAGGAAGTGCTGGCGCAATTGGCGAGTGGTGTCGAGCACCATCGCGGTTAATCGAGAAGATTGAAATGATGACGACACTGACCATAGAACTGCCGGTCGACGGGCTGCCCTCGGCCGCTGAACTGCCCGCCAATTTTTCGGACGAAGCGCGCTTTCTGTTGGCGGTGAAGCTCTTTGAACAGGGCCGCATTTCGTCGGGCAAGGCGGGGCGGCTATGTGACATGAGGCGCGTCGAATTCCTTTTGGCCGCCAGCCGTTCCGGGGTGCCGGTCGTCGATTTGAGCGGTGATGAACTGGCCGAAGAGTTCGCCTGATGCCGCTTGATCGTGCGGTCATCAATTCCGGCCCGCTGGTGGCGCTGTCGCTGGCTGGGCGGCTGGATTTGCTGCCGGCCCTGTTTGGCGAGTTCTGGATTCCGGAGCCGGTGTTTCATGAGGTGGTGCTTGCCGGCGTGGGCTGACCGGGTGAGAGTGCGCTGGCCGACCTGATTGCCGAGCTTGACCCAGGCGAGGCGGCAGTGATCGCGCTGGCGCGCAGTGTGGTCCCGTGTCTGACCATTATCGATGAAAAGCGGGGCGCAAAATTGCCCACCAAAATTTACGGTTTGCCAGTCAAAGGAACCGCCGGTCTGCTGTTCGAAGCGCATCGACGCGGTTTGCTTGGCGATGTGCGTGCGACCTTGCTGCTTGAGTAGATGCGTAGCGGAAAAGCAAAGGGCCGACCTTTAATTGGCCGGCCCTCTGAACCGACAGCACGCTGCCGGCGGTTTCGGACTGAAATTGTATTCGCAGTGCGGAGATTTCAGTAGTTTGCACGCTGAAACTCCACACCGACGCCGGCAAACGGGTGGTCTTCCGAGGCTTTGGCAGCTTCTCGCGAGGGGTGCTGACGCCGAAGGTCGGGCGCAATCCACGTACCGGCCAGCCGCTGACCTCCACCGCGTATCACAACCCGAAGAATGCCCCGTCGGTCAGCGTGGCCGATCTGTGCGGCGAAGTGGCCGTCGAAGCCGGCGTCAGCGAAGGCGCAGCCAATCGCGCGCTGGATGCGCTGCAAGCCGTGGTCGCTTCGAGCCTGCGCAAAGGTGGCGTAATGAGTTTCAACGGGTTCGGACAGTTCTACGTCGGCCGTCGCGTTGCGCGCACCGGGCGCAACCCGCGCACGGGGGCTTCGATCCTGATTCCGGCGGCGCGGGTGCCGCGTTTTAAGGCGTCCTAGGCGGGCAATGTCGGCGCGAAGTTCAGCGCCGGCAGCGGCTTGAAAGCGGCGCTGCGGTAAGGGTTCCGGCCAATCACCAGCAACGGCCCTGCGGGGCCGTTTGCTTTGGATCTCGCCAGCGGTATCGGCCGGAGTCAAAAAGTCGACGCTGGCAGGACGGTACACCCACCAACTGACTGCCGGCGTCGCCAGCCATAGCGAGCACGTCGACAGGCGCGCAAACACCGCCCCACGGTTGAGCGTAAGACACTGGTCGGGTTGAGCACCCGACACGGTGGCTGCCGGCAAGCCACAAGCCGGCAAGCGGCTTTTTGCTGGCCGGCAAAGTGGCGCAGCGGCGGCGGGGCAGGAGGTCAGACGGCATCGCGACACCACGGCGGCATTGCTCCGATTTTTTTGCAAGTTGTGGCGGCGTCGCGCCATTGAACGGGGTGGCGACGATTATTTCGCGAGTTACGACGGTTGATCCCGATCGAATGCAGGCATTCATCAATCAGTGTTTCATCGCACTGCGTAATGAGGGAAAATGGCGGCTTCTGAATTCGCACGTTCTCAGCGCAAGGGCACCAAATCAAATTGGGGGTACTTCTGGGGGTATCAAAAGCAAAGCCTAGTAAAGCGTTGTAGAAAAAACATGAGGATAGACGCTTTATGCTGCTGATGATCGACAACTACGACTCCTTCACTTACAACATCGTCCAGTACTTCGGCGAGTTGGGGCAGGAGGTCAAGGTGTTTCGCAACGACGCCATTTCGCTGGCTGAGATGGCCCGGCTCAAGCCGGACTACCTGGTGATTTCGCCTGGCCCCTGCGCTCCGGCGCAAGCCGGGATTTCCTTGTCGGCGATCCGCGAGTTCGCCGGCAAAATACCGCTGCTCGGCGTCTGTCTCGGGCACCAGGCCATCGGCGAGGCTTTCGGCGGGCAAGTTATTCACGCCAAAAAGCTGATGCACGGCAAGGTATCGCCGGTGCATCACACCGCTGTCGGCGTATTTCGCGGGCTGCCCAATCCGGTGATTTGCACACGCTACCACTCGCTGGCGATTGAACGCGAATCGCTGCCGGATTGTCTGGAGATCACCGCATGGACGGACGATGGCGAGATCATGGGCGTACGCCACAGGACGCTGGCCGTCGAGGGCGTGCAGTTTCACCCCGAGTCGATTCTCACCGAGCACGGGCACGACATGCTGAACAACTTTCTTGAGGAGCACGCCGGATGAAGCCACAGGACGCGCTGACGCGGGTCATCGAACACCGCGAAATCTTTCACGATGAAATGACCTCGTTGATGCGCCAGATCATGGGCGGCGAAGTCTCCCCGGTGCTGATCGCTGCCATCGTCATTGGCCTGCGCGTCAAGAAAGAGAGCATTGGCGAGATCGCCGCTGCCGCCCAGGTCATGCGCGAGCTATCGACCAAGGTGATGGTCGGCAACACCACCCATCTGGTCGACACCTGCGGTACCGGTGGCGACGGCGCGCACACCTTCAACATATCGACCGCCGCGATGTTTGTTGCCGCCGCAGCAGGGGCGCGTATCGCCAAGCACGGCGGGCGTTCGGTCTCCTCGCAGTCGGGCAGTGCCGACGTGCTTGAAGCGCTCGGCGTGAACATCAACCTGACGCCCGAGCAGGTCGGGCAGTGCATCGACGAGGTCGGTATCGGCTTCATGTTCGCCCCCAACCACCACAGCGCCATGAAGTACGCCGCGCCGGTGCGTCGCGAGCTGGGCGTACGCACCCTGTTCAACATTCTCGGCCCGCTGACCAACCCGGCCAACGCTGCCAATCAGGTGCTCGGCGTTTTCCATGCCGACCTCGTCGGTATCCAGATCCGCGTCCTGCAGCGCCTGGGCAGTTTGCGCGCACTCACCGTTTTCGGGCGCGAAGGGCTGGACGAAATCTCGATCTCCGGCGAAACGCTGATCGGCGAGCTGAAGGACGGACGCGTCGAGGAATACACCATCCACCCCGAGCAATTCAACCTCGCCGTGCACGATCCCTGTGTGCTGCGCGTGGCCAACGTCGAAGAATCCAAAACCGTACTGCTCGCCGCGCTGGGCAACCGAATCAGCGCTGCACGCGACATCGTTGCGCTCAATGCCGGCGCCAGCCTTTACGTCGGCGGACTGGCTGCAACTCTGGCCGATGGTGTCGAGCAGGCGTTTGCAGCGATCGCTTCGGGCGCCGCACGCGCCAAACTCGACGAGTTTGCCGCGCTAAGCCGGCGAATTTCGGCATAATCGACCTGTTGGTAAAATACCTGAGCAAGGAGTTTTAATATGGCCCTGCCGAAAACCGAAGGCGGCTTCGACGCCGCTGCCTATCTCGTGTGGGAAGAAGCGCAACCCGAGCGTAACGAGTTTATTGCCGGCGAGGTTTTCGCCATGGTCGGCGTACGCCAGTCGCATAACATGGCGGCCGGCAATATCTACAACGCTCTGCGCCGCGAGCTAAAAGGCAGCCCCTGCCGGGTATTCATCGAATCGGTAAAAACGCGTATTGAGGCAGCGGATTGCTTTTTCTACCCCGATGTCGTCGTCACCTGCGATGCTCGCGACCGGCAAACGCCGGCCTACGTGAGCTACCCGCTGCTGCTGGTCGAGGTGCTTTCCGATTCAACGGCCGCCTTTGACCGGGGCGTCAAGTTTGCCGCTTATCGCAAACTGGAAAGTCTGCTCGATTACGTGTTGATCGATGTCGTGGCACAGCGCATCGAGGTCTTCCGCCGGAATTCTGAAAACCACTGGGTGCTCTACGAGTACGGCACCGGCGACTCGGTTGAACTCGCTTCGCTGACGCTTCACCTCGATGTCACAGAATTGCTCGACGATACCCTGGAAGAGACGCCGGACGAAAGGCCGGGAGACCGTCGCCAAGCGAATGATTATTCAAGCAATAAACCATGAGCGATATCCTAAAAAAAATTCTCGCCGTCAAGCGCGAAGAAGTGACAGCCGCCGCCGCCAACAAGCCGCTGGCTAAGGTCCGTGCCGAAGCCGAAGCGCAAACCGCGCCGCGCGATTTCGTCGACGCCCTGCGCGCCCGGATAGCCGCCGGACAAGCCGCCGTCATAGCCGAGATCAAGAAAGCCAGTCCCTCCCGAGGCATCCTGCGCGCCGACTTCCGCCCGGCTGACATCGCTGCCGATTACGCCGCGCATGGCGCCGCCTGCCTCTCGGTGCTCACCGACCGCCAGTTTTTCCAGGGCGCCCCCGAGTGCCTGCAAGCGGCTCGCGCGGCCTGCCCCTTGCCGGTACTGCGCAAGGATTTTCTCGTCGATCCCTATCAGATCTACGAAGCCCGCGCCATGGGCGCCGATGCCATTCTGCTCATCGCCGCCGCGCTTGATCTGCCGGCCCTGCTCGAATTCGAGGCCATCGCCGCTCGCCTCGGCCTGGGCGTGCTCGTCGAAGTGCATAACCGCGACGAGCTTGATCTTGCCCTGCAACTTGACACCCCGCTGATCGGCATCAACAACCGCAACCTCCGCACTTTCGAGGTCAGCCTGCAAACCACCGTTGAACTCCTGCCACGCATTCCCGCCGGACGCCTTGTCGTCACCGAAAGCGGTATTCTGGCGCGCAGCGATGTTGACCTGATGCGTCACCACCAGGTGCACGCCTTTCTCGTCGGCGAAGCCTTCATGCGCGCGCCCAGCCCCGGGCAGGCGCTGGCCGGTCTGTTCTCCATGGCGCCGCCCTGAGGGGCTCAGCGAGAAGCCAGGCCTCGGGCCAAAAAGGGTGGCGGTTAGTGGTTAGGTTCAGCGGCATCTTTCATCACCAAAAGTCGCACAAAAATGCAGCAATTCTCATTTCAAAATATTCGCTTGAGATAGAGTACCGTTTCCACGGGAAAGCCCCTAATACCGCTCAGCCCCCCTGGAACAAAAATTATTTTCAATAAATACCAAATG
>JAYSZS010000015.1:0-6152 GCA_043737935.1 Propionivibrio sp.
CTAAAGGAACTTACCGACGAAGCTGAAGCCGTCAAGGCCATGCTTTAGACAATCCCCTGCTTTGCCAGAAAGCCGCAGCAAAGCCTGCGGCTTTTTTTCGCCCCGGATCCTCGCTCCGCGCAGTAAAATGAGCGTATTGCGATGAACTTGGGAAGTCCATGAAACACCCCATTGACATTATCTTCGTTGAACGTATGGCACGCGTACAGGCCAAGGGCCTGCGCCTACCGACCGCTTTTCAGCAACGCTTTTTCGGCTGACTTCATGAGCCTTCCGGAATTGGCACAGGCTTTGCTGAAATTTCGCGACGAGCGCAACTGGGCGCAATTCCACACCCTGCGCCACCTCATCGTCTCACTCAATCTTGAAGCGGCCGAATTGCTTGAACTCACGCAATGGAAAACCGACGAGGAAATGACAAGCTTGATGAGCGAGGAAAACGCACACCAGGCCTTGTGTGACGAGTGTGCCGATGTCCTGCTTTATCTGCTGCTCATCGCCGACAAGGCCGGGATCAATATTGAAGAGGCGGCACGCAGCAAACTCGAAAAGAACGCCGTAAAGTACCCGATCGAGAAAAGTTATGGTTCGAGCCGAAAATACACTCAACTCGACAGGGCCAGCGAAGACTGACAGGCCGTCTAATTCAAAGGGCTTTACCACCAAGCCGCGCAAAGGAACTACAGAGCGCCACCAAGGTTACCAGGGCACACCAAGAAAAAATCAGGTGGGGGTATTTCTTGGTGTGCCTTGGTGTGTGGCTTGGCGGTAGAGCCTTTTCCATGACTGTCAACGCCCCCTACCCTTCATGCTGTTCAAGCGTATAGCCCGCCCCGGCTTCCTGTCCGAGCACCTTGACCAGATACGGCATTACACTGGCCAGCGTGCCGTGCAGCGTCCACGGCGGGTTGAGGATGAACAGGCCGCTACCATGCATGCCCAAGCTGTCCCTGGCCGGCTCCCTGACCCGCAGTGCCACATGAAGCCAGTTCAGGGCCGGTAGACGCTTCAGGCGCAACGGTAATTCATGGGCATCGAGGCGGGTCAGTTGCGGATACCACAGCGCATAGGTGCCGTCGGGGAAACGTATCAAGGACTCTTTCAGTGCATGAAATACCCGCTCATAGTCGTGCTTGTCTTCATAGGCCGGATCAATCAGAACCACGGCGCGACGCGGCGGCGGCGGTAGCAGCGCTTTAAGTCCGGCAATGCCGTCGGTCGCCTCGACGATGACCAGTTTGCCGGCATCCTGAAAGTTCTCCTGCAACAGACGTGCGTCCTTGCTGTGCAATTCGAAGAGTCGCAGGCGATCCTGTTCACGCATCGTCAACAAGGCCAAATACGGCGAACCGGGATAGGCGCGCAAGCGACGATCCGGATTGATCCTGCGCACCAGATCTACATAGTCGGCGAGTGCCACCGGCAGGTCATTGCGCCCCCACAAACGAGCGATACCCTCCTTATATTCGGCGAGCTTGAGCGCATAACCGGTGTCCAGCGCATAAACCCCGGCACCGGCGTGCGTATCGATATACCAGAACGGCTTGTCCTTCAGCGCGAGGTAGCGCGTCAGTTGGACAAGCACCAGGTGCTTTAAAACATCGGCATGGTTGCCGGCGTGGAAGGCGTGACGATAACTGAGCATGGGCGAAAACGGTCTGCAACACGGGTAGCGGATGCGATTGTTCGCGTGAAGACGACAACTTGCCGGTCAGGCCAACATGCAACACCCAACATTTTTGCCGCAACAAACTGCGGGGCGATCCGGCACCTATCGATCAGTGGCCAGCGCCAGCCGGGTCAGCAACGGTCGGAGCACTCTCTTCTGACGAAAGCTGAGCACTGCCATCATCTGCGGGTTTTTTCTCCGCAAGTTTGCGCAGGCGTTTCTCTTCCTGCTTTCTTTTCTTTTCCAGATCTCTCTGGCGTTTTTCAAACGAGTAATTTGGTTTTGCCAAAACAATATCCCTGATCGGCCCGGAGGCTGAATGAAGCGCTACAATAAAATGCAACAGATCGCACGCTACCGGTGACATTCACCCGTAATACCCGACTCTGTGCTTGCAAAATCGGTCAGTAACGATTTCCGCCACCACCCGAACCACCACCTCCGCCCGAACCACCCCGGCCAGAGCCATAGGGGCCACGCCCACCGCCACCACTACCGGGGCCGCGGCGTGCGCCTCCCAAGCCACCGCCGCCACTGCGCGGCTCCTGCGGGCGAGCTTCATTGACGGTCAAGGCACGACCGTCAATACTCTTGCCATTGAGTGCGGAAATCGCGGCCTGAGCCTCCTGCTCCGAACCCATCTCGATAAAGCCGAAACCCTTCGAGCGCTGCGTTTCACGATCGGTGATCACTTGCGCCGAAGTTACCGTACCATGTGCGGCGAACATCTGCTCCAGATCGTTTTTGTTGATGTCGTAGCTCAGGTTGCCTACGTATAGCTTTGTACCCAATTGAGACGCTCCCAGATAAGGACATTAAGAAAACTGCTACAGAACAATAGCAAGGCCAGGCGCCAGAGTCTAATAAAATAGTTTTCGGCAGAATCCGGAACTACTCCGGTAACGCGATCTTGTGGTCGGTACTGAACTGATAATCGCGGAAAATGTGCTCGGCACTGAGCAACTGGTAGCTGCCATCATCGAGTTTATGCGTCGTATCCTTGAGACGATAAGTGTTCTGACCACAGGTCCACAGATCGAAGTTGCGCATCTGCGTGCACAGACAGGTCTTGTCCTTCACCGAGATATGCTTGACGCCCGGATGCGCCGCCACTTCACGGTTGTAGGACGTGATGTAGGAACAACAACCGTTGGCATCGAGCAAATAGCCATAGGCTTCACAATTCGGGCGAATGCCATCGCCAATCGCCGGGCTGGTGGTCAGCATGCGCATCGGGTAGCCGGTCGGAGAAATCAGGTTGACCTCGATTTGATCTTCGCTGGCCTTGAAATACAACTGCTGCACATCCTCGGGCAATCCACACTCCCTGGCAACAGTGAAGCGCGTCGCCACCTGGACGGCCGACGCACCGTTTTCAAGGTAGGAGACAGCGTCACTGCCGGTAAAAACCCCACCAGCCGGAATCAGCGGAATATCGAGTTTTTCGGCCAGCAAAAACTGTCGAATTTCGGCAACGATGGTCGCCAGGTCATACTCGGCCCAATCCATGCCAAAACCTAGATGACCGCCGGCCAGCGGCCCTTCAATCACCACGTAGTCAGGCATGCGACCGGTGCGTAACGACTTGCGCAGGAAGAGTTGCAATGCACGTAAAGAGGAAACGATGATGCCCAACCGGGCATCGCGAAAGCGCGGGTGATCCTCGATCAGCGCGAAGGAACCCAGATGCAGCCCGGCAGCCAGCGTAATTCCGTCGATACCGGCATCAAGTGCTGCCCGCATGCGGACGCGCAGGGTTTCCCTGGGAGCGTTCATGGTCAGCTTTTCCATGCAGTTGACGAAGATCAGGCCATCGCCGCGCTTGGCTTCCATCGTCTTGCCAATGTGCATTGCTGTTGCTTCGGCCAGTTGCCCGAGATCGAACTGGACTACCGACTTGTCGGTGTTGGCTACGTTGAACTTGTACTGCTTGATTTTATCCTTGACAAACTTGGCGTTGTATCGCCGGTCAGCCACAGTATTGATCATGGCGTCGGAGATATGCCCGATACCCCCCAGACGAGCCGCCGCGAGAGCCAGTTCGGCCGTCGAGATATCGACCCCCATGCCACCGATCATGATCGGTACCAATTCCTGCTTGCCAAACTTCAGACGGAAATCATCGACACACTTCATCTATATCCTTCCTCAACCCTGTCAGGCCGTATTTACTGCAACGACAGACCTGCAAAACCTGCTCACGAGCGACATTATCGCTGATATCGACTCAAATCGATGTGGCTTGTCAGGCAAATCAAATTGGAATACCTACACATAGGACTGATTACCGACTCGTTTGTTCAAGGCGTGTATTATCGCCCGCATCAGCCAATCAAACCGGGAGCACGCCATGTCCGAGCACAGCGAACACGAGCACACTCCACCCTCTTCAGCCGACATCGGCATTCCGCGCCGGAACAATTTTGACGCGCCGGCATTTGAACAGGCGGTCAGCGACCTGCTCAGGGCCTGCGGCCTTGCGCCGGACGTCGCACACATGGGCAGAACCGCCCAGCGCGTACGCGAACTCTGGCAAAAGCGACTGCTCGGCGGCTATGACCTCGACCCAGCCAGTGCGCTGGGCGAGGGATTTGCCGACCATCGCAGCGACATGGTGATCGTTCGCGGCATTGCCGTGCATGGCGTCTGCCCGCATCATCTGGTGCCGTTTCGCGGCCTCGCCCATGTCGCCTATCTTCCTGGCGGACGTTTGCACGGCTTTGGCCGTATTGCGCGCCTGGTTGACGCCATCGGCCACCGCTTTACCTACCAGGAGTGGATGACTCGCGATATTGCCGAAGCGCTGATGCATCATGGCCAGGCACGCGGCGCCGCCTGTGTGGTTGAGGCCGAACAACTGTGCCTCCTGCTCGGCGAAGACCGGCGCGGTGACGAACGCGTCATCACCCAGTCCTTTACCGGTGAGTTTGAAACGTCCGATCAGCAGCGCAACGAGTTTCTGCGCGCCATTGGCAGCCTGCGCCGGAATGACTGATGCGATTTAATTTCCCGGTCACAAACCGGTCAGCGTCAAAGCCAATGGCGTGGTCAGCGCCGCCAGCCCGGTTGACAACACCAGACTGCTGGCCACCGGGCCCTCAAGCACCTTGAATTGCCGCGACATGATATAGACGTTAACACCCACGGCAATCGACGACAGCAATACCACCACCCGTGTTTCCATCAGCGGCAGTCCGATCAGCCGGGCCAGCGACCACACCACAAACGGCTGAATGAACAGCTTGACCGCACAGATGGAAACGCTGATCTTCCAGCCCTCGCGCACGCCGTGCTCAGAAAGACCCATGCCGAGAGCGATCAGCGCCATCGGGGCCGCAGCCTGCCCGACCATGGCCAGCGGCACATCGACAGCCGCCGGCAACGGCCACCCGGTCAAACCGAACAGCGCGCCGGAAAGAATGCCGGCAACAATTGGGTTGGTCAGCACGCCGCGCAGCGTCTTGGCAAAGCCACGCACGGAAAAGCTGCCGTGTAGCGCCCACTCGACTGAAACGGTGACCAGCGTCCACAGGATCAGCGCGTTAAAAACCAGCACCAGCGCTACCGAAGGAACCGCCGCATCGCCAAGTGCCACCTTGGCCAGTGGCAAACCGAGCAGGACATTGTTGGAAAACACGCCACCCAGCGCAAATACCGACTGCGACACGCCATCAAGCGCAAACATTTTCCAGGCGATCACCCGGCCCATGATAAATACAATCAGGCAGCCGCCGAAAAAGGCGATTAGCAGGCGCGCATCGACGGGCGGCAGCTTAGAGAAATCGCTCATCAGACGAAACAGCATCGCCGGCAAGGCCACCGAAAAGACGAATTGCGAAAGGCTCTCTGACATTGCCGGTGGCCATCCTGACAATCGCATCAGGGCATAGCCGACAAAAACCAGAGCAAAGAGCGGAGCGGCAAGCGCCACGTGGTGCAGGAAGGTGTCCACCAGGAATCAGCCGTCGATTTCAGGCTTGCGCTGTTCGCGCAGGGCACGCATCGACTCGGCCAGATCGACCGACATCAGCATCGCCGCATTCCAGGTCGACACGTGGTTGAGCCCATCGCAACTGAATGATCGCGACCGAAATTGAGCATTTCCTTGGTGACACCTATGGCCAGCGGCGATTTCCAGCGATGCACTGAGCGATCTCACAAACGCCATCGTGCAGCGCATCCGGATTATCGAACACACGATTGACGAGTCCGCAGCGCTGCGCCTCACCGGCATAGGCCTGGCGCCCGGTATAAGCCAGTTCCCGCCAAAATTTCCCCGATCAGAGAGTGCAGACGCTGCAGCGTGCCAACATCGGCGACCATTCCCAACTCGATTTCGCGCACCGAAAACTGAGTATTGGCGGCAGGCAGCGTAACGCATGTCGCAGCAGCTCACCAGATCGACGCCGGCACCAATGCAGGCCCCCGGAATCGCCGCCAGTACGGGCTTGCGGCAACGCTCGATACGGGTACGAGAATCAGA
>JAYSZS010000016.1:0-2579 GCA_043737935.1 Propionivibrio sp.
TGGGCGCGAGCCTGCTGGTGGTATTCAACGGCTTGCGGTTAACTCGTCGTTAAGGGGATCAATCAGCAAACATGACGCTGTCATCTTCATGCTGATCAGAATTACGGCGATGGGCGGGCTGAGACCACTAAGGAATGATAGAGACAACCCCAGAGCGTCGTCCTTGATTCGAGGTTTGGAACAGATTTCCAATAATGACACAGATGCAATTCAGGCGGAAAATACAGAAGCGTCGCATGGCGGCGCAAAGGTTTAGTCACTCACTTTTAGTTTCTCAAACTCGCCAAGGAGCGCAATATGGAAGACGCAATGAATCAAATCGCAATTGATGCCCTCAATCGCATCATGGAACTGGAACTGGCGGGGGTGGTGAAATACACCCATTACTCGCTCATGGTTTATGGGTACAACCGTATCCCCATCGTCTCTTGGCTTAAAGGTAATGCCGAGGAAGGTCTTGGTCACGCCAACAAAGCGGGCGAATTGGTTACTTTGCTTGGTGGTCACCCGTCGCTGAAAATCGGTACTCTGCTCGAAACGCAGAAACACGATATCGGTGACCTCCTTCGAGAAAGCCTTGAGCACGAAAAGACAACGCTCGCTGCCTATTATGACTTGCTGAAAATCGCGGAAGGCAATTCGATTTTGCTCGAGGAATACGCCCGAGAAATGATTGTTCAGGAAGAATTGCATCTTGATGAAGTGAACAAGATGCTGCGCAGGCCTGGTACGATGGAGCCGTTTAAGGAGTGAGTGCCGATTTCTGGAACGCTTTCGCCTTGCGGATGCTGAAATCGGTCGGGTGATCTGCTCGATTAGTCTCTGTACCGAACCTCAGTTCGATTCCAGGTTTTCAATCGAACTGACGTTTGCCAATTCACCGGTCGATCTTGGAGACAGGGTACCTATTCATCCCCTCCCTGCCGCAGCGAGCGCTAATACGCCGCGAGGTCAGAGCCCACTAGGCGAATCACTTGTAAGCTATTGATTTTGTGGTGCCGCTGTCGATATGTACAGCGAGGTGATCAAGGGTGAGCCGCAGACGCAGTTGGTTACGGTGACCAAGCCTGCGACCGTGCAGGACTGCCTCGTGGTGATCGAAACGCGGGCGTTGGAAGTAGGGCAGTTGCGCGAGCGATCGAAACGCTGGCGTTGGAAGTAGGGTAGTTGCGCGAGCGAATGGCCTGGCTGCAAGAGCGGCTGAAGGTGGTCTCAAACAACTCATCGACGCCGCCGTCATCCGAAGGCCCTGGAGGCGGCAATCGGGCCCAGCGCCGCGCGAGTCAGCGCAAGCGCGGCGGGCGGAAGGGCCACCCTGGCACTTGCCGGGCGCTGTTGCGCGGACCCGAGGTCGACGGCGTGTACGACCAGAGACCCGCGCGCGCGAAAATGCGGGGCATCGCAGGGTTATGCATGGGCCTTCACACCATAATACTTGGGGAAAAACGCGGGCGTGTTTGCCTCGTAGCGGGTGTAAGCCCCGAATTCCGTGCGTGCGTCCCGCTTTTCACGCCGTGCAAGATGAACGTACATGACACCAGGATCGGGAACATCGCGAGCGTGACCAGGGTCGGCCACTGAAATAAAAATCCAGTCATGATCAGAATGAAGCCGACTTACGGTAGGTGCCGCACGCGTGCGCAAGGTCCGGTAGTCGCAAGTTTGTGATGGCGCTGCGCCGCATTCAACACCTTCCAGGCCGAGGCCAGCAGCCCGCGATGATCAGGATGTTGCTGATGATATGAAAAGGTCCGAAATGAGGGTTTGTCTTCCAGTCGAAAGTCGTTTCGAGCAGATGACCTGCATCGTGCGACATCCAATCGATGCCGGTAAAGCGCGTTGACAGCCATACCGATAACAAGTAGATCGTTAGCGGAAAGCCGTACATCTCGGTAAACAGTGCAACCAGAAAAGCCGAGAATGCGCCAAAGGAACGCCAGTCACGCGACGATTGGGGTTTGGCAAAGCTGAAGGCGAAGATGATGAACACCAGGGAATTGATGATTACCAGTTGTACCTCAAGCAAGCGCTCGAGAAGCGCGAGCGACTAGGTATGGCAATTACACCCCGCAACTCTGGATGACGCGATCCGCGAAGGTGCGGTACAGCGAGTTCGACCGAAAGCGATGACGGTCGCCGTCATTTTGGCCGGGTTGCTGCTGATCATGTTCGGCGGTGGGGCAGGATCGGAAGTAATGCAACGGATTGCTGCGCCCATGGTGGGCGGCATGATCACGGCGCCGCTGCTGTCGATGTTTGTGATTCCGGCAGAGTACCAACTCCTACGCCGACGTTCACTGCAAAAAAGAACTCCGCATGAAGCCCCGGCAGAATCCCAAGTCCATAACTGATTGTTGAGACCAAGAACAAGCACCGGGAAACGCAACCATGCCACGAGCCGCCTCCAGCTTGCCTCTTGGCACAGGCATTGCCAGGAGCCACAAGGCAAGCGGCTCCTGGCAATGCTGCTAAATGACCTTGCCGGGATTCATGATGCCCAGCGGATCCCAGGCGTGCTTTACCGCACGCATCAGATCGAGTTCCAGTCTGCTCTTGTAACGCGTAATCTCGTCGCGCTT
>JAYSZS010000017.1:0-2578 GCA_043737935.1 Propionivibrio sp.
GCCCCGACAAAACGATAGAAGAACTCGAAGTACTCGAGCAACGGTGTCCGAGGTTACACGTCCTTCAAGTACCAGATCTCGCCCCAGCCGTTATGCTCGAGCATCACATCGGGGATGAAACCGGATTTCTTCAGATCAGGCGCCACACGCGCCACCGCAGGCGCATTGAGCACCCCGGCCTCGGCCTCGGCCTCCTTCAGATAATGGTGCAGGTGCCTGGACACTGTGCGCTGCGCTTTGTAGTCCAGCTTGCGCACACCGCTCAGGGCCGCGTCTTCGCGCAGCGTGATGAACACCACTTCATGACCCGGCTGTGCCGCCAGGTGGCGGGCCAGGTGCAGGTATTGGCCGGGAAAGTTCTGATGTACGAAAAGGATACGCATGGCGCTTCTGTTCCCGCTTGCGCTTCAGCGCTCCCGCCCCGACTCGTGCCACGCCTTGCGCACCGGCGAGAGCAGAAACTCCATGACGCTGCGCGTGCCGAGCAGGATTTCGGCCTGGGTCTGCATGCCGGCCCCCAGGGAAAAGCGCTGTTCGCCCATCTCCAGTTGCATGGCCTTGAGCGTCACCAGCGCCTTGTAGAACAAGGGCGGGCTCCTGGCCGGCGCCTTATCGTTGGCAGTGCTGTCCTTGTTCGTGGTGCTGTCGGCCGAATCGGCGCTGACGTGCTCGACCACCCCGTCGACCAAACCGTATTTCTGGAAGGGGAAGGCGGCAAACTTGAGTTTCACCGGCTGCCCCTGGCGCACGAAGCCGATGTCCTCGTTGCTGACCCACACTTCGGCGCGCAGGATTTCATCTTTCGGCACCAGGGTGAGCAGAACGGTGCCCGGCTGCACGACGGTACCAGTGGTATGCGTGGACAGATCCTTGACCACGCTGTCCTGCGTCGCCTTGAGTTCCATCAGCGACTGGCGGTGCGCCTGCTTGGCCACCTCCTGCGCCAGCTTGTCGGCCTGGCCATGCGCCTCGTTACGCTCCGTTTGCAGCTGGCGGCGGTAGTCGCTGTCGATCTGCGCCAGCCGCTTCTCCGACTGCGTGACATAGGCGCGGTTCGATTCGATCAGGTGGCTCTGGTTTTTCAGCTCCTGCTCCTTTTCGATGCGCTCGCGCTTCTTGTCGCTGGCCATCAGGCTACCGGCGAAACCCTCCTTGACCAGCTTCTCGAACGCCTGGTCCTGCTGCTGATAGTGCGGCAGGGTTTGCGTCAGCTTGGCTTGACCTGCTCGCTCGAGGCCAGGTCGAAGCGGTATCTGAGCAGGCGGCTGGCCTCTTCGGCCAGCGCGGCGTCACGCGCAGCGCGATTGGCGCGATACTGGGCGGCGATTTCACTGGCTAACGCCGGCGGGTCAGCGTCAGTGGGCAGATAGGGGGTGTCGGTTAGTTCAGCCTCGATGCGCGCCAGTGTGGCTTGCTTGCGGCGATGCTCGGCCTCGATTGACTTGCTGTCCGCTTCGCTGATCAGCATGTCCATGCGCATCAGCACCTGCCCGGCCTCGACCGTATCGCCTTCGTGCACGAGGATTTCCTTAACGATTCCCGACTCGGCCGGCTGTACGATCTTCAGGTAGCTGTGCGGGATGAGTTTGCCCTCGGCGACGGCGACGATGTCGAGCCGGCCGATCAAGGCCCAAAGCAGGAGCGCGGCGAGCAGGACGAGCAGCAGCCAGAGGACTTTGCGACCGATCGGGTTGGGCGGTGAGTCGGTCAGACGTAGCAGCGGCGGATAGAAGTCCAGCGGGCGCGGGTCGGAGGCCGGCAGGGCGCGCTCGAAAGCGCCTTGCAACCTTTGGTAGCGGGAGCGCAGCGCGGACAGCGCCAAATGCTGTTTCAAATTAATAGACATGTCTCACCGCCAGAGCACGCACAAAGATTCACCAGAACTACTCATACCATTTGGATAAAATCAATGATCTAAAGAAGCGTTTAACTACAAATAATAATCCAAGGAAACCAGCAGTCTTCTGCCCCACCCCTATAGCCCCAGTTCGCTGTGCGAACCCAAGCGAACCAGTTGCAAGGTCTCGAGGCCAGGCTTGCGGTATATCAGAATCAAGTCGGGCTTGATGTGGCAATCGCGGTGGTCGCTCCAGTCGCCAGATAAGGGATGGTCGCAATACTTGGAATCGAGCGGCTGGTCTGCGGCCAAGCGCGCAATCACGGCGACAAAATCATCTTGAAGCGCTTTGCGATGCGGCCCTCTGGATTCGCGTTTCAGATCGCGCTTGAATTGTCCCGTTTGCTTAGTCGTCCGCATCGAGCACCGACTGCAAGTCGCTCAGCGTTACCGTCTCCAAATTGCCACGCCGCGCTTCCTTCATCGCCGCTATAGTTTCGGCATTGGGTACCAAGGGATCGAAAGGCAGCCTCTTCTCGCTGGCTACCCGAGTCAGCATGATCCGTAAGGCATCGGACACGGTAAGCCCCATGGCCGCTAGTACGGTGGAAGCCTCTTCTTTGATGTGCTCGTCAATTCGGGCACGGACAACAGCGTTCGCAGGCATTACAAACTCCTCTACATTGTGTAGCTACATTGTAGCACACAGCAAAGACCCGCAAGCCACAGCTTTGCGCAACA
>JAYSZS010000018.1:0-6133 GCA_043737935.1 Propionivibrio sp.
TTCCGCCTCCGACAGTTATCCAGCTTTTTCTCAGTCGGAAGTTCGTTAAGACCTCACCAATATCACTCCATTCCGCAGGAAAATCCTGTTTCAGAATGGCGCAGGAATGTTTCCATTCATGTACTTCGTAGTGGGTATGAATGAAGTCGGACAATAGATCAAGATTCATGGGCGTATTCTAACGAGTTGTCCGGGTGATCGCCATTACAGTAAGGGTACCTGCAAGCGTTCGGCTTCGGCGACGCTGAGGCTGGCGCATAGAAACCTCTACTGATTTTCGACTAGATGCGCCTCATGGGCCGACAACCCCGGGGTGTTGCGTGGCGCAAGATCGGCTTTGTGCGACATTGTCATGACGTCCATGGTCAGCCGAATCGTTTATTACAATCGTGCAGCATCGCGTTCAGGCGAGTGATGGTAGGCAGATCCGCATTGGCCTTGGCGAGTTGAATCTGGGCCAGAATCAGCGATCGCCATTCCGAACTGTGCATTTCCTTCAATTTGAGCAGCGGGGCGAGCAGCGCACGCGCCTTATCCACTTTACCTTCTGTGGCCAACAGCGTGACCAACGCGGTACGCGCAAAAAAATAGTCCGGATCGATTTCTGCCGCATGACGGATCAGCGGTGCCCATTGTTCGACAGGTTCGCCGCCGGCCTCGCGCAGCACAGCGACAGCCGTCAAAACACGCGGGTAATCCGGGTAGCGGGGCAACAGCTTTTCCATGAGTTGCCGTGCTTTGGCGCTCTGTCCCCGATTGATGAGTTTAATCGCCTCGCCATAGATCCTGTGATCTGCCGCGTTGAGCACGGTTTCCTCTTCCAAGGCTCCGGCGTGGACGGTGAATTCGCGCGGACGAGCCTCGGTGATCTTGCCGCCGACGAGTAGCATGATCGGTGTGTCTTTTTCCAGCAGGCCGATTTCGGTCAGCCTGAGTTGCAGTGCGCCACGCACGGCATCCGGGCCGCAGGGGAGCTGTAGCAGCTCGATCATCGCCAGTCGTGCGGCAGACTGGTCAGATTCAGCGGACTGTGCCTGGAACTGCAAGGCGGCGATGGCCAGGCTGCGTGCCGCCTAGCCGCCATTGAGGGCGATGGCAACCAGGTAATCCGGGTGCGGCATGGGTGCCTGCCAGCGGGTAAACAAATCGCCATCGTTGACGAGTTTCTCCGGATGGAGTGAGAGGATGTGGGCAATGGGCCACCATTGGGTTAGTTGGCCAATTGTCCATTCCGGCGTATTGGCGGTCATGCGGAAGAAAATGCACTGGGTACGCAGGTCGGCGATGTCATCACTTACATCGGTGATTTTGTCGAGCCGCGCTACGGCTTCCTCGTGCCGTTCCTGGCGCCAGGCGACGAGTGCACCACTCATGTGGAGTCGAGCTACCGCTTGCGCATCGCGCTTGCTGTTTTCTGCGTACCACGGTGCTTTCAGGGTAGCCAGATAAACGGCTTCGGCTTGTTCGAGCTGTCCCAGCAGAATTACCCCATTAAGCTGTTGGCCCGCTTCGTCGATCATTTTCGGCTCCAGGGCCAGCAGGCGATCGCCCAGGGGCAGCGCGGCGTTTCGTCCGGCTAGCCAGAGTCGTAGTGTGAGCAGCCGTTCAAGCGCAATAAGATTTTCCGGCGCCGATTCAACCACTGCGGCGAACACCGCTTCGGCGCGCAGGATTTTCCCCTGGGCAAACTGTGCCTGGCCGAAATTGTTCTGCGCCGACACCTGCGCGATGTGTCGACCAGCGCACCGGCTTCAGCAGCTTTTCCGCTACCAAGAAGTACCTGGCAAAGGTCGTTACGTCGTCCCTCGTCCTCGCTCAGGTCGGCAGGAAGCGTAGCGCGCAATAGCGTCAAGTGGACCCCGGGATTTTCGCCGAGAGCGATGAGCTGTTCCAGCGCATGGAGAAACAGATAGGAGAAATAAACGCCGCAGCTCTCGGCAAGCGCCATGAAGGCCCACGAGCTGTTGGGCGAAGCGGTGCGCCATTCCCAGGCGGTGAACACCATGCGAAACTTGTCGCTGCTTTCTCAGGCGATCTCGAAAGCCAGGCGTCTGAGCGGTTTAAAGTTTGGGAAAGCTACATGCAGACGCTTCAGCCGTTCGTCGGCCTCGGCCAGTTTGCCGCGCTCGATATAGCGCTCGATGGCCTCGATCTGGGCCGGTTGCGGACGTTCCTGTGTACGGGATTTTTTCATGATTTTGATATGTTAAAAGAATAGTTAGTGACTCAGCGGCGCGCCACATGTAGCGCGCAAATATTGCCGGTGCCATATCGCGCAATTGCTGGCGTTTATCGACCACCGCTGGCGTCAGCCCGCGCCGTTCGCCGAGCAACAGATCGATGAGCAAGGCCGCGCTACGTGCCGGACGCGAATCGTGCAGGTGGGCGGTACGCAGCCGTGGCAGCAGCTCGGCATGCTCGATCAACAGCCAGGCGGGTAACCATGCGAGCTCATCGCATTCACCATCGGCCTCAGCCTCGGAACAAAATTCACGGAAGTAGCGCAGAACGGTAACGGAGGCTGCGCGATGGGCTCCGGCGGCGAGCAAAGCGGCGAGCAGGGCCGCTGCGATACACGCCAGTTCGGCAACCAGCGGCCAGTACTCGTCGGGCTGGTCCTCGCGCAGGGCGATTTCGGCCATCCAGGCCAGCGCTTCGGGGATGCGACGCCAGGATGGAATGGCCACTACGGCCGCACGCGCCTGAGCGAGTTCGTTCGCACGGAGAAAAAGTCCGCCCGCGTGCGCCTGCGCCAGGCTGCGCGTAAATGCCTGGCCGGAAGCAGCACGCGCCAACTCGCCGTAGACCGGTTCAATCCAGTGCTGTGCGGCGTCAGTGCCGATCATCTTTTGCAGTGGTGGCCGCAAACTCTTTTCGATACGCTCGACCTGTTGGGCAATGGCTGACGCTGAGCCCGCCTTCAAACTTAACGCTGTAAGCTCGGAATAAAGATGCTCGAAGTCATCGTGATTTAGGTCATGCGGAAATTCCGCAAGCAGGTGGTCCATGGTTACGCGCATGGCCTCGGCGTCGCGGGCGCAGAGTGCCGCGATGACGGCGTAGCGCAGTGTAACGTCGGCGCTGTGCAGAAACAGATCGAGCTGCATGGCCGAGGCTATTAGCGTGAAAGTCGCGCTGGCGACCCTCGGTTCTCCCCTCGCCCTCCGGGAGAGTGAGCGGGGGGCGAGATTGGGAATTCGCGAAGCAAGCGTCGTACCAATCGAGCGATTCCGGCGGCCAAGCCGGAATGCGCCCTGCAAGGGAGGGAGAGGGTGAGGGAAGCGGGCAAGCCAGAAGCTTTCATATTTGGGGGGTGATGACAATTCCCAGCTTATCAGAGTAACGGTGCCAGCCAGCGTTCGGCTTCGGCGACGCTGAAGCCGGCGCGTTGCGCCCAGTCTTCCAACTGGTCGCGACCGATCTTGCTGACGGCAAAATACTGCGCCTGCGGATGCGCCAAGTAGAAGCCGGAAACAGCGGCAGCGGGCGTCATGGCAAAGGATTCGGTGATTCCCATGCCGGCATTGGCCGGGGCATCGAGTAGCTCGAACAAGGCGCCCTTGGTGGTATGATCGGGGCAAGCCGGGTAGCCGGGCGCTGGACGGATGCCGTGATATTCCTCGTGGATCAGCGCGTCGATGGATAGCGGAGCGTTGATTTCATCAGCGGCGTAACCCCAGTAGTCGCGCCGTACCTGCGCGTGCAGCCACTCGGCACAGGCTTCGGCAAAACGGTCGGCGAGTGCCTTGAGCATGATCGCGCGATAGTCGTCGTGCGTGGCCTCGAATTCGGCAAGTTTCTGCTCGATGCCCAGCCCGCTGCTGACGGCGAAAACGCCGATCCAGTCGGGCAAGCCACCTTGATCGTCTTGATCAACGCGATTGGCGACGAAATCGCTCAGACAGTAATGCCGCTTGCCCGCCGGGCGTTCGTGCTGCTGACGCAGGTTGTGCCAGGTCATCAGTTTTTCCCGGCGTAATTCGTCGCCGTAGATCTCGATGTCGTCGCCAACGGCGTTGGCTGGATAGAGACCGAAAACGGCGTTGGCGGTGATCCACGGGCTGGTGTGTCGGTCGGCAACGATCTGCGCCAGCATGGCCTGGCCATCGGCAAAGACCGAGCGCGCCGGTTCGCCCACCGTCGCGTCGTCGAGAATCTTCGGATAACTGCCGGCCAGATCCCAGGTCTGGAAGAACGGGCTCCAGTCGATGTAGTCGGCCAGCGTCGCCAGATCGATGTTGCGCAAGACGTGCAGGCCGGGTTTGTTCGGTGCGCTCGGCCGGTAAGCGGCATCGCTGTCCCACGCCAGGCGATTGCTGCGCGCCTTCTCCAGCGACACCAGCGGGATGCCCTTCTTTCCAGCGTGCTGGGCGCGCACCTTGTCGTAATCGGCGGCGACTTCGGCTTTGAAGCCGGCGGCGTTATCGATCGACAACAGCTTGGTGACAACGCCGACGGCGCGCGAAGCATCCGGGACGTAAACGACCGGGCCGCTGTAATGCGGCGCAATCTTGATCGCGGTGTGCGCACGGCTGGTCGTTGCACCGCCAATCAGCAGCGGGATGGCCTCGCCAGGTGTTCCGTCGGCAAAGCCTAGGCGCTGCATTTCGGCCGCGACGTGGCTCATTTCCTCCAGCGAGGGCGTGATCAGCCCGGACAGGCCGATGGCCTGCGCGCCGTGTTCTTTTGCCGCGTGCAGTATTTTGTCGCACGAGACCATGACCCCCAGATCGACGATGTCGTAGCCGTTGCAGCCAAGCACCACACCGACAATGTTTTTTCCGATGTCATGAACGTCGCCCTTCACCGTGGCGATGACGATCTTGCCCTTGCTGCTGGCGCCGGTACGCAGCTTCTCGGCTTCGACATAGGGAATCAGATGCGCTACCGCCTGCTTCATCACACGCGCCGATTTGACCACCTGTGGCAGGAACATCTTGCCGGCGCCGAACAGGTCGCCGACGACATTCATTCCGCTCATCAGCGGCCCTTCGATGACCGCCAGTGGGGGTTGGCCGGCAGCTTCCAGTGCAGCGCGGCATTCCTCGGTGTCGGCCACGACAAAGTCGGTGATGCCCTTGACCAGCGCATGCGAGAGACGCGCTTCGACCGACAGTTCGCGCCACGAGAGATCGGGCCCCGAGTCTTTCGCCTTGCCTTCCTTTACCGTTTGCGCGAACTCGACCAGCGCTTCGCCGGCTTCGGCGTTGCGGTTGAGTACCACGTCCTCGACCTTGTCGCGCAGCGCCGGATCGAGATCGTCATAAAGGCCGAGCATGCCGGCATTGACGATACCCATCGACAACCCGGCCCTGACCGCGTGGTAGAGGAAGACGGTGTGGATCGCCTCGCGCACCGGGTCGTTGCCGCGGAAGCTGAAGCTCACGTTGCTGACGCCGCCGCTGACCTTCGCGCCTGGCAGATTCGCCTTGATCCAGCGCGTGGCTTCGATGAAATCGACGGCGTAGTTGTCGTGCTCTTCGATGCCGGTGGCAATGGCGAATATGTTCGGGTCGAAGATGATGTCCTCGGCCGGGAAGCCGATCTCGTCGACCAGGATGCGATAGGCCCGCGCGCAGATCTCGGTCTTGCGCTGGTAGGTATCGGCCTGCCCTTTCTCATCGAAAGCCATCACCACGGTGGCTGCGCCATAACGCCGCACCAGCATGGCCTGGCGCCTGAATTCGGTTTCGCCCTCTTTAAGCGAAATGCTGTTGACGATGCCCTTGCCCTGGATGCACTTGAGGCCGGTCTCGATGACGCTCCACTTCGACGAGTCGATCATGATCGGCACGCGCGCGATCTCCGGCTCGCCGGCGATGAGCTTCAAAAAGCGCTCCATGGCTGCGGCGCTGTCGAGCATCGCCTCGTCCATGTTGATGTCGATCACCTGGGCGCCGTTCTCGACCTGCTGGCGCGCGACGCTGAGCGCGTCTTCGAGCCGGCCTTCGAGGATCATCTTCGCGAACGCGCGGCTGCCGGTGACGTTGGTGCGCTCGCCGATGTTGACAAACAGGCTGCCGGGCAGCAGCGTGACGGGCTCGAGGCCCGACAGGCGCATCGGCGGTGGGGTGGATGTGGTGGTCATGGCTCAGTCCCTGGCTGCGGGGCCGAGCGTCGTTGCATGCAGCAA
>JAYSZS010000019.1:0-2572 GCA_043737935.1 Propionivibrio sp.
ACCCCCTGGGCGATCAGCCACTGGCCGGCCGGCGTTGTCTCGCCGAAGGAACCAGCCGGCGAGATATGGTCGGTCGTTACCGAGTCGCCGAGAACCAGCAGCGCCCGAGCATCGCGGATGTCGTCGGGCTTGATCTCCGGCAGTTCGAAAAAGGGCGGACGGGCAATGTAGGTCGATGGCGGCCAGTCGTACACTTCGCCGCTTGGCGCCGGCACGGCGTTCCACAGATCGTTCCCGGTGGTGAAGTCACCGTAGCGACGGTGGAACGTGTCCGGATCAAGAGCGAACGGCAAAATCGCGTTGATTTCGTCCGAATTCGGCCAGATGTCGCGCAGATAGACGGGCTGCCCGTCCGGGTCATGGCCCAGTGGCTCGCGGCTGAGGTCGATGTTGGCGCGCCCGGCCAGGGCGAAAGCGACCACCAGCGGCGGCGAGGCGAGGAAGTTGGCGCGCAGATTGGGGTGGATACGCGCCTCGAAGTTGCGGTTGCCGGAAAGCACCGCCGCAACGACCAACTGGTGTTCGGCGATCGCCTTGTTGAACGCCGGGTCCAGGTCGCCGGCGTTACCGATGCACGTCGTACAGCCATAGCCGACCAGTGCGAAACCGAGTTGGGCGAGCGGCGCCAGCAGCCCGGCCCGCTCCAGATAATCGGTCACCACGCGCGAGCCCGGAGCGAGCGAAGTCTTGATGTGTGGCCTGACCCGCAGGCCTTTGGCGACGGCCTTCCTGGCCAGCAGCCCGGCAGCGATCATCACCGCCGGGTTACTGGTATTGGTGCACGAGGTAATGGCCGCGATCAGCACATCGCCGTGGCCGAGATCGACGACCGCTCGCTCGGTCGGATAGCGCAGGTTCAGCGATTCCGCCGGTCGGGCAAAGCCATCGGCGGCTTCCGGGGCGCTAAACAGGCGCTTGAAACTGTTCGCCATGTCGGGCAGTGCGATGCGATCCTGAGGACGCTTCGGCCCGGCCAGAGAGGGCACAATGCTCGACAGATCGAGGCGCACCCTGCGCGAATAGTCGATCTCGCCGGCCAATGGAATGCCGAACAATTCCTGTGCCCTGAAATAGGCCTCGAACAATTCGCAGGCCGCCTCGCCGCGCCCGGTGGCGCGCATGAAGCCGACAGTGTTTTCGTCAACCGGGAAAAAGCCCATCGTCGCGCCATATTCCGGCGCCATGTTGGCCAGCGTCGCGCGGTCGGTAACCGACAACGTGCGCGCACCGGCGCCGAAGAACTCGACAAAGGTTCCGACCACCTTCTCGCGACGCAGCAGTTCAGTCACGGTGAGGACCAGATCGGTTGCCGTAACGCCCTCTTTCAGGCGACCCGACAGCTCGACACCGACGACGTCCGGCGTCAGGAAATAGACCGGCTGGCCGAGCATGGCAGCCTCCGCCTCGATGCCGCCGACGCCCCAGCCGACGACGCCGACGCCGTTGATCATCGTCGTGTGCGAGTCGGTGCCGACCAGCGTATCGGGGAAAAACAGCATGCCGTCTGCGCTCTCCTGCTGGCGCAGACCGTTGAACAGGTACTCGAGATTGACCTGATGCACAATGCCGATCCCGGGCGGCACGACGCGGAAGGTCTTGAACGCCTGCATTCCCCATTTCATGAACTGATAGCGCTCGCGGTTGCGCTCGAACTCGAGCGCCATGTTCTGCTGCAGGGCTTGCGGCGTGCCATAGTAATCGACCTGCACCGAGTGATCGACCACCAGATCGACCGGAACCAGCGGCTCGATTCGCCGCGGATCGACGCCCCGCGCCAACGCCACCTGGCGCATGGCCGCCAGGTCGCAGAGCAGCGGCACCCCGGTGAAATCCTGCAGGACAACGCGGGCGACGACGAAAGGAATCTCCTCGCTGCGCGGCGCCTTCGGCTGCCAGTTCGCCAGTTCGCGAATATGCCGTTCGCTCACCCGTTTGCCGTCGCAGTGGCGCAGCAGCGCTTCAAGAACGATACGCAGCGAGACCGGCAGGCGCGAGATGTTGCCGACACCGGCACGTTCGAGCGCCGGCAGCGAGTGGAACAGCGCGTCCGGATGGTTCGCGAGCCTGGAGCTGGAAAAACGAGAAAGTGTAGCGAAGGGTGAATGTGTCATGGCAATTCTCCATCAGCCTGAAAAAACGCAGATGCTAAGCTGACAGGCAGATCGCCCGGATGTTCCCTGGCAATACGTCGGCTTATGCTACGCCAACCCGACAAAAGTGCTCCGCCGGATCCCTTGTCAACAAAAAATTAAAATGACCCACTTGGCCGCTGCCATCAACTTGAATTTGACCCACGCGGTTTGAATATTGCATATTCTTGGTCGGGAGTCGTCCTTCCGCTATCGGCCATCCAGGGACGGCGGCGTCTCTTCTCCCTAGACTGACTAAAAGTGTTTCCTAAATTTCGTTGGTCAGCAGCGTTGACACGCAAGCCGCCATTCGCCAGCGATTGGCTCGATAGTTCTTTTCACGCCCGGCGTACAGCGTTTGGCGTCATTCCGGCGATGGGTAATCGCCCCATCGATCGGCTGCGGCCCCAACGAGAATCGCTGCCGCAATCGCCAGCGCCAGA
>JAYSZS010000020.1:0-13324 GCA_043737935.1 Propionivibrio sp.
GGCTGCACGGCATTCGGCCACGGCGATCATGAAGCCAACAATAGTCACCGAGGAGTCGGAAACGGCCATGCGACGGATGTGCATTGGGCAACAACCAGAACGAAGTGGTCAAGCGTGTGGCAGGCTGAGGCACGATCCTGGTCATCCCCACAGTGATCTTCAGGCTGTACGGGATGAACTTCGAGTGCATGCCGGAGTTGAAGTGGCGGGCCGTGTATTCGCTGGTCGTGGGTGTGACCCTGTTGGCTGTGTCTTCGTCTACCGTCGCCTGCTCCGTGCCGGATGGGGTTTGCCCGCTACGCAAAAACTTCGCCAGCGTGCTTTGCTCTTAGCCAGCGGACAACGAGTTCACCGAATACTTACCCTTGCTTGCCAGTTGTGCCGTTTATGAAGTTCCCAATCATCAAGGTCAGCAATCCGATCAACGTTATCATGATCTAGGTCAGCGGCACGGTGACCGTGACCGCGATGGCGTCCCGAACCAGAGTGATCGAGACCGGGACGGAGACGGCGTCCGCAATAACCAGGACAGGCGCCCAAGCGACCCTAGCCGCTATTGAAGAACGCTGGGTTTATCGACTGTCAAATTACGCAGACCGTAGCTGGTCACAGTCCTGGGCGTCACGCTAATTTTGCATCACTCGCTGCGAAACAAGCATCGAACTGACTGGCGCACCCGAGTTCAGACAACAGCACCGAACAGTGCGCCGACACCCGCCGTGATCGCCATGGCCAGCGCACCCCAGAAGGTAATGCGCCAGGCGCCGGTCAGTACGCTGGCGCCGCCAACCCGGGCGGCAATGGCGCCGAGCAGGGCCAGGAAAACCAGCGAGGTTCCTGCTACCCAGGAAATCAGGAAGCGTTCGGATGCCAGTGCAGTTACCGCCAGCGGCAACATCGCACCGAAGGCAAAACTGGCTGCCGAGGCCAGTGCTGCCTGCAGTGGTCGCGCGCTGAGGATTTCGGATATGCCGAGTTCATCGCGCGCATGGGCACCCAGGGCGTCGTGCATCATCAGTTGTTCGGAGACCTGCAGCGCCAGGGCAGGCTCGAGCCCCCTGGAGATATAGATGGCCGCCAATTCCTTGTGTTCGGCGCCGGGATTCTTTTCGAGTTCGGCGCGCTCGCGCGCGAGGTCGGCGTTTTCAGTATCGGCCTGAGAATGGACGGAGACATATTCGCCGGCGGCCATCGACATGGCCCCGGCCACCAGCGCCGCGACCCCGGTCAGCAGAAGGCTGGCGTGGCTGGCACTTGCCGCCGCAACGCCGAGCACCAGACTGGCCGTAGAGACGATGCCATCGTTGGCACCGAGAACGGCGGCACGCAGCCAGCCGACGTGCTCGGTGCGGTGATATTCAATATGACGATGTAAAAATCTCATGATGTGTAATGCCTGTGGGTTGAGCGACCCAACCGGTCATCGATGCTGGCACCGACATGAGTTTGCCGATTAAAGTGTGCGATCAATATCCAGTTTTGCGCGTAATTGCTCTATGCAGGATGCAGAGTTTGGTAATTGCTGAAGTGCCTGGAGTCCCTGTTGGCCGATCCTCTGGCATCATCAATGCGCCCACAATAGCGATTTGAGGTCACTTCAAGGGGCATTAGCCATGATAGTGATCTCAAACAGTTTCACTTTTAAAACCCGGCGGCGCCTGATCAGCCATCACTCCTGTTATTTGGCCTCCTCGGCCAAAGACCTTGCAGGCCTGACGTACCGGATTTCCTGGTAAAGGTCTGGGCAGGTTCCGGACAAGCCTCTTGATGGACTCGCCTTCATCACTTTCCTTGACCTGGAAACCTATCGAACGAGCCAGTTCAATCATTGATCGGTTCTCCGACATGGCGTATCCGGTCATTTTCGCCAGCCTGCGGCGGCTGGCTTCGCCAATCAGCGCCAGCAGGATATGCCGCCCGATACCTTGCTTTTGCCAGCGATCGCCGACGAGCAGGGAAAATTCACAAGTGATGTCGCTCTCGGCAACAAAACGACCTCCAGCGACCGGGATTTCAATCCCCTTTTCAACCTGTACGACGATAACCGCCCATTGCGTCACGGGATCGATGTCTACCAGTTTCGCCACCATCTCGTCCGAGAAATCGGTTACCGCGCGGAAGAAGCGGTGACGCCGCGATTCTGGCGAAAGCTGGTTCAATCCCAATTTGACACGCGTTGCGTCTTCACGGCGCATCAGTCGCATGACGAGATATGCGTCATTTCGAGTACGCCATTTAAATAGGTATTCAGCCATTGCACTCACTGCGGCGATGTTCAATAGGGTGGAGCACTGCGCTCAAACTTAATCCCCTGTTCCATTGCTAACATCTGTCGTTGAGCGGTGTTCAAGCATCCAGTTTCATCTCCTGGCGAACAATCGGTCGGTGAAAGCGGGGCCAGGAAAATTCTGGCGGCTTGCATGAAGGCATTGATCTGCATCCGCTCGGCGGACAAATCATCAAGCCGAACCCTCGGGAGTCGATCAGGGGACATGTTTTATCACCCACGCAACATAACTGTTCATCCAGCCCTGCAAGAATTTTTTTCTGTCTGCATCGAGATTGCCGGCCTCGTCGAACAAGCCTTCCTTGGCCTGAATGAAGGCTTCGGGCTGGCCAAGCGTTGGCACGTCGAGGTATGCAAGAACGTTGCGCAAATGCTGTTGCGCCATGGCCGTACCAATGGCGCCAACCGAAACGCCCAATATCCCGGCGGGCTTGCCTGCCCAAGCGCTTTGGCCGTAGGGGCGCGAGGCATGGTCGATGGCGTTCTTGAGCACTCCGGCGATCGATCGATTGTATTCGGTGGTGACGAACAGGAAGCCCTGGGCTGCCGATAGTTCCCGCTTCAAGCGTTTGACGGGTTCCGACGGCCTCGCGTCGTCGTCTTGGTTGTAGAGCGGCAAGTCGCCGATCTGCACCTGCTGGAACGAGAACTCGGGTGGCGCCAGTTTCTCAATGGCATTGGCCAGCTTGCGGTTGAACGAATCACGGCGAAGGCTGCCGACAATGACGGCGATTGGGTAGTGGGTCATGAAAATCTCGTGTAAGGGTTAATAAAAAATCCAATGCGCTTCCTGTGCTGGCTTTCGAACTGACAGCGAAAATGTCTTGAGCACGCCTGACTCAGGTGTCAGTTGGTGACGATGCGGTGGTGCGCAATGTTTCGTATGCCAGGCGCACCCCAGGCACACAACAGGGCCAAGTCACGTTCAGGCCACGATTTAACGGACCCGATCAAAGTCACATTGCCTTCTTTAACCTCGACGCCAATATCGGTTCCGTTAACCGTGGATTCCCGCTTCAGTACGTCGATGACCCCCTGCTGTAACTGCGCATCGGTTTGCATGATCGACTTCCGTTTCGATAAGAAGAACTGAACATATCCGGAATGTGAATTGCTAACAGTGCGTTAGCAGACATACACGGTAAATTTGTTCTAAAAAACCTTCGTCATTCCGGCGAAGGCCGGAATCCAGATATGTACATCTGATTAAGATGTTAGTAAAACTGTTTTGATGAACGCACTGGATTCCGGTTCAAGCCGGAATGACGGTAATTCAATGAGTTAGCGATAGAACAAATTTACCTTGAGCACACATAAGCCAACTATTCCCAGACCTTGTCCCTTCTGCTACAGGCGCTTCCTTCGCAGTGCCTGCGCCATACCTGATTTTCAGCCTCCGGCGGTCAGACCAACCTCCTTAGCTTCCGTAATGTACGTTGGCGCACAGTCAGCCAATGTCAAATTTGCGATGATCTTTATCGGAAGCGTAGACATTTGTAGGCCGCGCCGACGACGCAGTTTGTTTAGGCTGGACAGGCCATCTCTATTGCGGTGCAGGAATCGACGTGGTGTGTTCGCTACTTGTGGCCATTCTGGAAATTGGCAGCCCGTTGATCGCCTCGATGATCTGTTTTCGCAAGACCATAAGCCAGATGGTATGATGGCTGGATTACCCTGAAGGATATTTTGATGAGTATCGGTGTCAGCTTTCCCCTGGACTTCGATGAGACCCTGACGGTAGATAGGGTGTTCGCGCTACGGCGTCGCTTTAACGTGGAGCAGAACACAAGAGTGCTGTGGGTTACGCAAAACCCGGCATTGGCTGTCCGTTGCCACAGGACCACCCAGGTTATCAACGGCGTTGTTTCCAGATGATACCGGGCGACGCGGGACAAGCGGGCGTTAACCGTCTGTCGGACTTGATGGGTTGTAGCGAAAAAAACGGGAGACGAGAGGAATTTTTGCGAGCTTTCGCCTTGCGGCAAAATGCCTGCTTACCCCCTTTCACGGATTTCAAGCGAATAGTTGTTCTATTCGCGCAGAATTACGGGGAAAAATGAGTCGTCTTCCCACTCTTTGCAATCAACTTGGTCAAGTCCCACAGGCTGCTAGAGGTACGGGATGTTGCCATACCATTTCCGAGGCGCCGCATCAGTGGTGGCTGCTTGGAGCTGTCGTGGCCATCGTGCTGGCTACTTCAGCCCTGGCCGGCGTTCTGACGTGGTCGCCACGCCCGGCCCCCGAGGTCGTCAGCGTTACCGCGTCCGACAAGCTTGCGGTGAATGCAGTAATCGAAGCGGCCATTGATCCTGCAGCAGAAGAGGACATCGCAAGCGGGATGGTTAAGTGTGCGGAATGCGGCATCGTCGTGTCCACGCGTGAAATCATTCCAATCCTGAGAAATAACGATTCTGGCGCGGGAGGCGGGGTGAAGCGAGCCCGCCTGAAAGAGACGGCGCTGAAGTCGATCGGCAATTATGAAGTTACCGTCCGCATGAAGGATGGAGCGAGCCACCAGTTCATTGTTGCTAACTCGGCAAATTGGCGACCTGGCGAACGCGTTATATTCATTGAAGGTAGAAACCCCTAGATTGAACAAGCCTGCGTCTTTCTGGTTACCGTGCGGCATCCGCCAAAACCGCTCTGTTGAGGTGCAGTACCCACTCCGGGTTCTTCGGATCAAGAGTCATCGGTGCACATTCCCTCCCCTGTGTGCACGGCAAGGACCGCAAACCGATCGAGCATGAAATCACAGGGTAGTAATTCTATTCCGGCTATGTGTGCCAGCAGACAGACGGTATCGGACTTTTCCCTTAGACTCCAACTCATCGGGCCAACAGTGGCGTATTATCTGTACCGTAGCAAAGCGTGACGATTTTTAGTAAAGCGCTTGGCTTAGATCAGTGGTTTTTCGGCATTATTCCCAATGCATCACTTCCAAATTTCATTTAATAAAGGAACTCAAATGAACAAGCTCAACATTAAAGTACTCGCAATGGCAGTCAGTCTCGCGTTCAGTGCTGGCGCAATGGCACAAAGCATGTCAAAAGCAGATTACATGGCCGGCAAGGACAAGATCGCGGCTGAGTACAAGTCAGCCAAGGCGGCTTGCGCTTCCTTGTCCGGCAATGCCAACGATATCTGCAAGGCCGAGGCCAAGGGCAAGGACAAGGTAGACTTGGCCGAACTGGAAGCCAGTTACAAGCCTACTTCGAAAAATCAATACAACGTTCGCGTTGCCAAGGCCGAGGCCGAATATGCCGTGGCCAATGAACGCTGCGACGACAAGTCCGGCAACGTCAAGGATGTTTGCGCGAAGGAAGCAAAGGCTGCACAAACCGCTGCCAAAGCAGACGCCAAGGGGCAGATGAAGACCTCGGATGCGAACGCTACGGCCAACGAGAAGACTGCCGTTGCGCGCGGCGATGCCAACAGCAAAGTGGTTGACGCACGCAAGGATGCCACGTCGGACAAGGTTGATGCCCAGTACGCCGTGGCCAAGGAAAAGTGCGACACTTACTCGGGCGCCGCCAAGGATAACTGCCTGAGTCAAGCGAAGACGCACGCCGGCAAGTAGCAAAGGTTCGATTGATCGACTACGAAGATTCAAATCTCAATATTCATAAGGAGTAAATCTGATGAAAATGACAAATAGAACTACGTTAAGTGCACTGGCTGCAATCGTGCTGCTTGGCTTGGGTGCTTGTTCCGGAATGTCCACGCAGGACAGAAACACGGCCATTGGCGCCGGCGCAGGTGCGGCGGGTGGAGCCATTCTTACGGGCGGCAGTGCCGTTGGCACCGTCGGCGGTGCAGTGGTCGGCGGCGTGATTGGTCACGAAGTCAGCAAGTAATGCGCGACGAGCGATGCACCTGACTAGCCGGTCAGTGCATCGCCGTTATCAATAATTCTGTTCCGTGACTCATATACAAAACGGATATTTTTTGCTGTCGGGCTAATGGAGGTTCAAATGATGATGATAAAACTTGGCAAGATCATCGGCACAGCTCTGGTCATTGGTGTGATGTTCGTAACACTACCCGCTTGTCAGAAACAGGAAGGCCCGGCAGAAAGTGCCGGCAAGGAAGTCGATAAAGCGGCTGACAAGGTCGGCCAGAAGGTCGAAAAAGCCGGCGACAAGATTCAGGACGTAACCAGGGGTGAGAAGAAATAAACGCGGGTGTCTCGTGCTGCTGACTCGTGCTTCACAATGAGTATGCAAATGGTCTGATGCCGGGTTCGCTACTGATCGGTATGGCCGGAATAAATACCTGCATCGATGAGTGGCCAGGGTGTCATGGTTTCCTGATCAGCGTCATGTAGCATGGTGCATGCCTATGGGTTCGCATGCACCGGACAAGATTTGGCCGGGCTGATCCTGGTTTGCCCGGTCACCCCCTTCAGCATAGAAAAATCCCTCGGCTGGTACGCAAATCCCATTATAACGAGCGGTGGGCTTCCTGCGGCATAACGCGGACCCTATCGAACATCCTTGCCTTGCTTACCTGAACATCGGAGGTAAGGCGAAAGTCCGTCACTTCAAGGAGACGTCAATGTTTGCCCTACTTAGAAATTTCCTGGCGCTGGCCGGTCTGGTTATCGCCACCCAGGTGACCGCACAGGTTACTTTTTACGAAGATGAAGGCTTTTCTGGTCGCTCTTTCACCACGCTTGAGCCGGTCGGCAATTTTGAGCGTCACGGCTTTAACGATCGCGCCTCGTCGGTCATGGTGCAAGGCGGTCGCTGGGAGGTTTGCGAAGACACCCGCTTCAGCGGACGCTGCGTCGTCTTGCGTCCGGGCCGCTATCCGTCACTGGCGGCGATGGGCTTGAACGATCGAGTTTTATCGGTGCGCAGCGTCGGCAGGGATGCCCGCTTCGATGATAATCGTTATGCCTCGGCTCCAGTTGCCGACCAGGACAACGATACGGCTGGACAGGTTACCTTTTACGAAGGTGAAGGCTTTGCCGGTCGCTCTTTCACCACGCTTGAGCCGGTCGGCAACTTCGCGCGTCACGGCTTCAACGATCGCGCCTCGTCGGTCATGGTGCATGGCGGTCGCTGGGAGGTTTGCGAAGATGCCCGCTTCAGCGGTCGCTGTGTCATCATGCGTCCGGGCCGCTATCCGTCACTGGCGGCGATGGGTTTGAACGATCGAGTTTCATCGGTGCGTAGCGTTGGCAGGGATGAACGCTACGATGATAATCGTTATGCCTCGGCTCCAGTTGCCGACCAGGACAACGATGCGGCTGGGCAGGTTACCTTTTATGAAGGTGAAGGCTTTGCCGGTCGCTCTTTCACCACGCTTGAGCCGGTCGACAACTTCGCGCGCCACGGCTTCAACGATCGCGCCTCGTCGGTCACGGTGCAAGGCGGTCGCTGGGAGGTTTGCGAAGATGCACGCTTCAGCGGTCGCTGCGCCGTCTTGCGTCCGGGCCGCTATCCGTCACTGGCGGCGATGGGCTTGAACGATCGAGTTTCATCGGTGCGCAGCGTCGGCAGGGGTGCACGCTTAGATGATAATCGTTATGCGCCGGCTCCAGTTATTGCTCATGACTACCGTCGGGACTCCAACGAGCGCTTGTACGAAGCGAATGTCACTTCCGTCCGCGCTATCGTCGGATCGCCTGAACAGCGATGCTGGGTCGAGCGTGAACAGGTCGTACCGGAGCAAAGCAACACCAACATTCCCGCAGCGATTGCCGGTGCTGTCATTGGAGGCATTCTCGGCCATCAGGTCGGTGACGGACGAGGAAAGGATCTTGCCACTGCCGGAGCCGCGGTCGCCGGCGGACTGATCGGAGCCAACATTGGCCGCGACAGCGGTGGCCAACAGGCCAGTCCGCAAAACGTACAGCGTTGCACCAATGCACCCAGCCAGGCACGACCCGACTACTGGGATGTCACCTACAATTTTCGCGGCCAGCATCATCGGGTGCAGATGACCTCACCTCCGGGAGACACAGTGACCGTCAACGAACGGGGTGAGCCACGGTTGTAAGGCCACTATGCAGACCGGTTGCATAGAGATTATAAACCATAATGCATAATCATTGCTGTAACCGGTCGGCTGTACTAAGCCAGATTAACGTTTTCCGTACTATGCGCGCCAGCGCACAGACTGGCGGACGGCGTACTCGTAATATCACTCGTTATGGTGATGCGCCGTGTTAAAGTATCCTGACGGATGCATGTAAATTGCTTGCTGATCCATTCCCGTAGTAGCCGATGGCCTGATCTGCCGACGCTCATATTTCTACCAGAAGCTGATCAATTCTGGAAAATTGCTCACTATCCAGTGGGTCGTTCTGCCCATTTAAATAAAGGAATCATCATGAAATTTTCGAAGCTGATAACTGCCACTCTTATGACGCTCGCACTGAGCGCTTGCTTTACCACCGGCCCGGCGGGACCACAAGGCGCTACCGGTAGCACCGGAGCGACGGGGGGTACGGGCGCTACCGGTAGCACCGGAGCGACGGGTGGCACGGGTGCAACCGGTAGCACGGGTTACACGGGTGCAACCGGTAACACGGGTGCCACGGGTAACGCGGGTAGCACGGGTGCTACAGGTAACACCGGTGCACGCGGAGGCACAAATAGCGGCACAGTGGTTGTTGTTCCGCCGCGTTATTGATACTTGAATCGCTCATGGGATGAACCTCGGACCAGAAGTTCCGGTGTTACCGATCCGGATAGGGTCGACAGTGCCGGAAACGGGGTTTTTTCCAATCCGAAGCGGTCAGCCACTGTCCGCTCACGTTGGTGAATCAAGGAAAGTTCTGGCAACAGGAGTGACAACATGAATAGCATGTTATTCGCCGCATTATTGATCATCGTTAGCGCTCCGGTACATGCTACAGACGTATCTGCATCGTTGAGCATTGGACAACCTGGTTTTTATGGCCGGATCGATATCGATGATTATCCGCCACCGCTGCTCATCTATCGTCAACCCATGATCGTCGAACGGTTAGTAGTTGAGCGCCCGCCGATTTATCTGCGCGTTCCCCCCGGTCATGCCAAAAATTGGCGAAAGCATTGCCACAAGTACAACGCCTGTGGCGAACGCGTCTATTTTGTGCAGAACAACTGGTACCAGCGCGAATACGTCCCGCGTTATCAGGAGCGTTATGGAAATCGACATGAAGAATACCGCGGAGAGCGCCATGAAGAGCACAGCGATGAGCGCCGTGATCAGCAACGTAACGACAAAAAGGATGATTATCGTGGAGACAAAAAGAAAGATCATAAAGATCACGGCCATGGACACAAGCATTGAATACGTCAAGCCAATTGCATTTAGCAATTTTTCTTGGGTACCAAAGCGCAGTTAAATCAGGAATTTTTATGAAGACCAGAAGCAGGTTTGCAAACAAGCCCGCAGGCAATGACGAATATCAGCAAGTCATTGCCGAAGCCGTGAATTGCACCACTAGAACATTGATTCAGGAGATGAAAATGAAGACCAAAAGCAATACTGTGGACAAGCCCGAGAGCAAGGTCCAACCCCAACAGGTGAGCGCCGAAGCGGCTGAATTCCACGAAGAACGACTACAACAAGAGGAGGAATCCGAAGTCAGGAATGAGTCGGCGAATAAGCCCGAAGGCAACGACGAATACGAACAAATGCTCGCGGAAAATACGGTATTCGCCACCAAGGAAAAGATCGAGGAAACGGCTTACTTTATCGCCCAGCGGCGCGGCTTTGCACCGGGAAATGAGTTATCCGACTGGCATCAGGCCGAAATTGAAGTTGAAGGCATGCTAAGCAACGATTCAAAGTTTTGCATGGTCAATTAGCAGAAACGCTGGTCATTATTTGGTTTCGACTATTGACACTTTCGGCACATTTGCAAAGGTCGATGGCGGGCTTTGCTTTGCTCGCCTTCGTCGGCTTGGCCGCACCCTGATGCCTAGCTTCACGGTTTGAACTAGAGCCCTTGGCCAGGCTGTGAATTAGGTCAGCCAGGTCGCTGCTTAACTCTAAATAATCCAAAAAGTGTGAGAAGAATCGAGCGTCGCGCGCTCGATCCTCACGTCATGTGGCAGCGACAACTCAAACTCGTCAGTTCGACTTGATCACCAGCTTGTTTTCAACCCCTTTTACGCCGGATACCGCGCCCGCGAGCCCTTTGACCCGCTCGCTGTTGGGCAGCGAATCAACCGATCCACTCAGGGTTACAACTTCATTGACGGTATTGACACCAATTTGCAGTGTCTGGAGACCCGGCTCGGCATAAATGGCGGCTTTGACCTTGGCCGTTATCCCCGCATCATTGATGGCTACACTTGTTTTTGCACTTTGATCATTTAGTTTTACCCCGACTTTATCGACGGTTTCACCAATTTTCTTGCCGGCTTCATTTGCGGTCTGATCTATTTTTTTGCCTGCGCTCTCGGCTGGACCCGGCTTCGTGTCGCATGCCGAAAGACCGGCAAGCAATAACAGCGAAATAACGATAATTTTCAAATTCTCCAATGATTTCATTTTAATGTCCTTTCCAGACTCATTCATTGCCGAACTAAAGCCTCAATTGATTGGCGGGTCAAATGAAGACGGTCGCGCACCCCGAATGCGGTGCATGAATTCAGTAGCCTTGAATGCAGACCTCCTTGGTCTGATTTGCTCAATCCAATCATTGAACTCACCCAAGCCACGCCAGATTACCTTGCCGATAGCACTATCCCACTTTCGGCGGCATCGTTCAGTGCGTTATCGAACATAATATTTAGGAATAACCTGTCAGAATTCTTGGCGAGATGCATTGCTGAGGGTTGGAGCGTCGGACGCTATGCGCTGTAGAACAGAACAAGCCACTGTGCTGGAGCGATATTCACCAGACGAGTGGCGCTCGTTCGCCGCGATGGTTCCTGCCGACGATTCATTGACCTGAGCCCCTTGTTATACTTGGAGAAGTACTTGTACAAACGCTCTTTCAGCGCTAGATACGCCGATCCAGCAATGAAGGCTCCTGCTTCATGATTCGCTTTGATCACCATCTTTGGCGGCGCTTCAGGGCCATAGCGTTTCCCTACTGGTTACAGGAGGAGAAAAAGTCAGCCAGGGGCTTGCTACTCCTGCTGATGGTGCTGTTGCTCGGGCAGACGGGATTCGCCGTGCTCTTCAACCAGCTCACCGGGGAATTCACCTCCGCCCTCGCGGCAAAAGACGCTGACAGGTTCTGGACCTCGATTGTCGAGTGCCTTGCCATCTTGGTGGTGGCGGTGCCGATCTATGCGTTCTACTACTTTGTGCGCGACAAGCTCGGACTGTTTTGGCGGCGCTGGCTGACCCGGGATTTTCTCGGCAGTTATTTCAACAATCGCTCTTATTACGCACTCAACGCCAACAGCGAGATCGACAACCCCGATCAGCGCGTTGCCGAAGACATCAAAACCTTTACCGAGCAATCGCTCTACTTTCTGTTGATCGTGGTCGGCGCCATACTCGAGCTGATCGCCTTCACTGGCGTACTCTGGTCCATTTCGAAAATCATGGTCGCTTTTCTGATCATTTATGCGATTGTCGGCACCTTGGTTACGGTGCTGGTTTTCGGCAAAGTTCTGATCGGTCTGAACTATTATCAACTCAAACGCGAAGCCGATTTTCGTTTCAGCCTGGTACGCATTCGCGAGAATGCCGAAGCCATTGCCTTCTACCGCGGCGAGATACAGGAGTCACGGCAGATCGGCCAGTATTTCAATGAGGCCTTCAACAATTTCACCAAACTTATCCGCGCGCAACTGAATCTGAACCTGTTCCAGTACAGCTACACTTTCATTACCATCATATTGCCCAGCGCGATCATTGCCGAACGGGTGCTTTCGGGCGAACTGGAGGTCGGGCGGGCAGTGCAGGCCGCCGGTGCTTTTGCGGCGATCCTGAGGGCACTGACGGTGATTGTCGATCACTTTGAAAACTTCAGCAAATTTGCGGCGGGAATCGACCGTCTTTTCACCTTTTCAAGATTCATCAACGCCAAGAATGGGGGCTTGCCGAAGTCCGCAGAAACCATCGACCTGGTGCAGGATTCGCATCTGGCCATCGAGCAACTCACCTTGCGCACACCCAACCAGAAGCGAGTGCTGCTCAGCGATCTTTCGCTGAAAATCGAGCCGGGGGAAGGGTTGCTGATCGTCGGCGCCAGCGGCAGCGGGAAAAGCTCGCTGTTGCGTGCCATTGCCGGTCTGTGGCGCTCCGGAAGCGGTCGCATTTTCCGGCCCGAAATCGAAGAGATGCTGTTTCTGCCGCAACGGCCCTACATGCTGTTGGGTAGCCTGCGCAGCCAGTTGTTGTACCCGCAACAGGAGGAAGATGTCACCGATGGCGAACTCCTGCGTTTGCTGGACAGTGTCAATCTCCCCAATATCGCCGAACAGTTTGGTGGCCTGGATGTCGAACTGGACTGGGCAAAAGTGCTTTCGGTCGGTGAACAGCAGCGAATCGCCTTTGCCCGCGTGCTGCGCCTTGCTCCGCGCTTCGCCATACTCGACGAGGCGACCAGTGCCATGGATATCGACAACGAGAACAGTCTTTACACTCAGTTGGCGGCCAGTTCAACGACGCTGATCAGCACCGGCCACCGCCCTTCGATCAAGAAATTTCACTCGCAGATGCTGGAGCTCACCGGGGATGGAAAATGGCAGCTTCATACGGTGGGCGAATATAAATTCAGCCGCTAGCGACCAGGCCGCTATCGGCTACGGCTCCCATCAAGATTGCCAGTCCGGCGACCTGATGGTAGGTCGGTTTAGCCCCCGTTCCCGTGCAATCGCAGCAAACTTCAAAGTCCCGCGCAGAGCCGCAAAGGCGTAAATAAAATGCAAAGGTGGGCGAAGAAAGCCAATAGGTATTGCTCGCTTATGACTTTCTTTGCGAAAACTTTGCGTCCTTCGCGCCTTCGCTGTGGGTGTTTCAGTTCGATGCAATTGTTCGGCATTAAGTAGCAGCTACCCCATGCTAAATCAATGACTTATACTTCCCAATCCCGATTTAGATTTTTACCTTGGGCTCACGTGGCGAGCCCGACGT
>JAYSZS010000021.1:0-13311 GCA_043737935.1 Propionivibrio sp.
TATTCATGAATTTTGTCTGGCACGCCCGCCCGCAAAGCGAGGGTGAGTCCTTGCACGCCGGGCTACGCGTGAGTTGCGCTGGGGGCTGTTTGCACCTGTGCTTCGAAGATTCAGCGGCGCCCTTTGATCCCTTTACCGGTCTGGATTCAGTGCTTGAGGCGCTGGAGCAGCCGCTGGAGTTGCGATCCGTTGGCGGGGTCGGCCGTCTGCTGATCAGGCAACTGGCCGACTCGGCAAGCTATACGCGCCGCGCCGGGCGCAATTGCATCGAGCTGTTGTTTGCACCGCGTTCGCGGTGATGGCTGACGGGTCTGTGATAAAAATAACTGGCGATATCGAGTTCGTATTGCTTGATAATTAGCATCTTCTTATGAACTACGAGATCTGCCATGTCAACGCCAGCCAGCACCTATCCCGGTTTTTCTGAAATTACCCGCAGCTTCGCGCCGGGCTGGTTCGCTGCCGTCATGGGCACCGACGTCCTGGCCATCACTACGCACGAGCTCGCCGCCCGATGGTCGCTGCTGGCGCCATTGGCCTTGGCGCTGCACTACTTCAATCTATTGCTTTTCGTTATCCTTTCGCTGCCCTGGCTGACGCGCTGGATTGCGCACCGCGACGGTGCGTTGGCGACGCTGAAGCATCCGGTACAGGCCAGCTTTTACCCGACGTTTTCAATCGCCATGCTGGTCATTGCCACGCAGTTTTTGGCCTTCGGGTCGCAGGTCGATCTGGCCCTGCTGTTCTGGTGGCCGGGAGCGCTGCTCACCTTTGTTTTTAGCTTCGCGGTTCTTTATTCGATGTTCAGCGGCGATCATATCGGGCTCGAACACGTGACGCCGGCCAAGTTCATCCCGGCCGTCGGCCTGGTCGTCATCCCGATGGCCGGCGGACCCTTGCTCGCTCACTTACAAGGAACCGCACACGAAGTCGCGCTGTTCGCCAATATCTTTGGTCTGGGTGCCGAAATGCTGATGTATGTCGGCCTGCTCAGTCTGACCCTCCAGCGCAAGTATCTGGCCAAACCGGCGTTCGGCATTCTGGCGCCGACGGTGTGGATTCATCTGGCGCCGATTGGCGTGATTCCGGTCAGTTTGCTCAACCTCGTCGAACACCTGCCTTTCCCGGTGCATAGCGGCGTTTTCATCGTCTTCGGTCTGCTTTTCTGGGGCTTCGGCGTGTGGTGGCTGGTCATGGCGCCGCTGCTTACCCTCGCCGAGCGGCGTCGCGGGATGCTGCCCTTTGCGCTGTCATGGTGAGGCTTCACCTTTACGCTGGGCGCCTTCGTTGTCTCCAGTTTCCGGCTGTCCAGGCTGTCGGGAATTGAATCCGTCGGCTGGGTTGGTACGTCAGCCTGGGGCCTACTGCTTGCCCTGTGGTTACTGACTCTGCTCAATACGCTACGCGGTGTGGCCAGTGGGGAGGTATTCCGGTCGCATCCCTAACCTGCAAGGCGCAAATTGCTCCTTGGCACCTGTAATGCACGCACCATTGGCAAACGCGTTCAGCACCGCCAAGCCAGAAAAGACCAACACCAAATCAGCCAATGAGCGATAGCGCCCTGCACAATATCTCCAGCATCGAAGACAGCCTGTGGGCCGCAGCCGATCAACTGCGTGCCAACTCCAAGCTGACCAGTAGCGAGTACAGCATGCCAGTGATTGGTGTCATCTTCCTGCGCAACGCCAGCGGCGACGTTTTCGGCCGTAATTACGAATACTTCCTGATGAAGTTCGTCATGCAGGGCGCGCAGGACAACGGCGAATTCTTCACCCCGCCCTCGCTGGTACAGACGCTGGTCATTGTCATCGAGCCCGACCATGGCGTGGTGCTGGACCTGGCCTGCGGCTCCGCCGGCATGTTTGTCCAGACCAGCCACTGCATCGAGCACGAAGGGCTGGACACCATGCAGCGCGTCACCTTCTACGGCCAGGAAAAAACCGCCACCACCATCCGTCTGTCCAAGATGAATCTCGCCGTGCACGGGCTGGAAGGCGACATCCGCGAAGCTAACTCCGACGCCCGCAACATCTACCGCAAGATCTACGACTTCAGCCCCGAACAGCAGGCCAACCTCAGCGCCATCGTCTGGCTCTATCGCGGGCAGCGCGAGCGCTTTCTTGGGCTGGTGCAGGACTACTGCAAGCGGCTTGCCACCGCGAATGCCGCCATCGAACCGGCGCTCACCGTTTTTGAAACGCAACTCGCGGCGAGTCAGGCACCGCTCGCCGCCTTCGCTGCCAGCGTGGCCGACCTCGACGCCATCCCGCGCGCTAAGCGTCAGCCTCTTGCCGATGCCCTGGCCGAGTGCTCGCAAGCCGTCAATGCGCATGTCACAGACCGCACCGCTATGCTGTGCGGATTAGCGGATTTCGTTTCCTCCGCTAACCCTGCGGGCTACCGTAAGCCGACTGAATTACCGTCATCCCGGCGCAAGCCGGGATCCAGGCTTTCGGCAAACAAACTGGGTCCCGCTTTGCGCCACGATGACGGAGCATTCGAGAGCGCAAACGACAGCCCTGCGCGAGAGGTGCCTGAGGCGGGTTTGATTGGCGAGAGCGAAATCAACACAGCCCAGCACCAGACTCGGCAAACCTTCGACCCACTGGCCGAGGCCGCGCGTGGCCTGATCAAGCAAATCGACCTACTCTACAAGCTTGCCGTTCGTGCCGCGCAACTCGCGCAGGAACTGTCGACGGATGAAATCGCCAGCGAGTTTTTTGACCGCCGTGCCACCGGCAAACTCATCAAGCAACTCGACGAAGAGCGCAAACCCGCCGTCGAACAACTCAAGGCCGCCACCTACCTGCACCACCAGATCGCCTGGCTGCAAGACCGCTTCCCCACGGCTGAAATGCAGGATGTGCCCGGCCTGTGCAAGCTCGTCAGTCGCGCCGAGATCGAAGCCGCCGACTGGAGCCTCACCCCCGGTCGCTACGTCGGCGTTGCCCCGGCCGAGGTTGATGCCGACTTCGACTTCGAGCAAACCCTGCGCGACATCCACATCGAGCTGGCCGACCTCAACCGGGAGGCGGTGGAACTGGCTGCGAAGATTCAAGAGAACTTCGAGGAACTAAGGGCATGAAGAAACCAGCCACCAGCGCTCCGGACAGAAATTTACGTGGCAGAAAACGGGACGATGCTTCGTTCCCCATAGCGCCGACAAGTTCAGGCTTGCCCGATGACTATCTTGATGTCCTTGGCAAAATCAAACACCGCATCCAGACGGCGCGCCTGCACACCGTCATGGCCGCCAATTCCGCCATGGTTATGCTGTATTGGGATATTGGCGGTCTGATCCTGGAACGTCAGAAACGCGAAGGATGGGGCGCCAAGGTCATCGACCGGCTATCCGCCGATCTTGGTGCGACCTACCCGGACATGGGTGGCCTGTCGCCGCGTAACTTCTCTTCATGCGTTCATTCGCCGCCGCCTACCCCGACGTGGAAATAGTGAAACAGCTTGTTTCACAATTGCCCTCGGGTCATGTCATCCGGCTCCTGCAGCGGATCAAGGACGCGGACACGCGCCAATGGTACATCAAGGCCAGCATCGAACACGGCTGGCCGCCTCATGCGGTGCTTATGACTAGCAGGGCGTCAGTTGGTTACTTTGCTATGGCCGGTCGTGAGGTGTGTACGAACCAGGGTTTTATCTCGGTCGTGTCGCATGCATGTACCATGTCTGTGTATCTGCTATTTCATTTGAGTGAGCGTGTAGAGGAGATTCGGGCGATGGGGAGCGGTAGCACATATCCCGAAGTCAGCCGTACCAAATTCCGGGAGTTTGAGGTACTTGTTCCTCCGCACGTATTCGTTAATGAATTCGATGCGCAAGCGACATTGCTGTTGAATCAAATTCGAGTGCTAAAGCAACAAAACCAAAAACTCCGCGCCGCCCGCGACCTGCTGCTACCGCGCCTGATGTCCGGGGAAATTGCCGTATGACCGAGCCGAACATCACCGATTTCAGCGACTACGTCGTCTTCTTGGACGAGAGTGGCGACCACGGACTGGCAAACATCGATCCGGAATATCCGATGTTCGTTCTGGCGTTTTGTATCTTTCACAAGCGTGAATACATAGATATCGTTTGCCCTGCGATGCAGCGCCTCAAGTTCGCGCATTGGGGTCACGACACGGTTGTTCTGCACGAACATGACATTCGCAAACCGAGTGGTACTTACGGGTTCCTGTTCAATCCGACGCGCCGCCATGCCTTCCTGGCGGACATGAATGCGTTGGTGGTGGATGCGCCCTTCACACTGATCGCTTCAGTGGTTCGCAAGCGTGACCTCAAGCAGGTGTACGCCTTGCCGGGCAACCCCTATCATCTGGGCCTGGAATTCGGACTTGAGCGACTCTACAAGTTTCTCGAAGGCAAAGGCCAGGCGGATCGGCTCACGCATGTGGTAGTGGAACGGCGTGGCCGCCGCGAGGATGCCGAACTGGAGCTGGAGTTCCGTCGTATTTGCGATGGTGCAAATTTCATGAACCGCCGGCTGCCCTTCGATATCGTGCTGTCGTCAAAGGAGTCAAATGCCTCGGGGATGCAACTGGCGAATCTGGTGGCTCGCCCCATAGGCATCAGGGCGCTACGCCCTACGCAGGCTAATCGAGCTTACGAAATTCTGGAGCCTAAATTCCGCCGTAGTCCGAAAGGAGAGATACAGGGATGGGGTCTGAAAAGCTTCCCCTAAAAAAGCGAAGGGCCTCCGGGAAACCCCAGAAGCCCAGCGCCGACCGGAAATTTCCAGTCCGACTTGAAAGCATTAATAGCACGCGGTGCAAGAATTTTCATTTTTTTCCTGAACTGGCAAGAACTCACACCAGCACTCGCAGTCGGGGCGATGCATAAAGGACACGAGGTGGGGAAGTTTTCGTGAGGCCACGTGTACATTTTCCAATGTATTTGTGCAACATTATGATTTTTATGAGTTTCTATAAAGGACATGATTTTGATTTGTCCATTATGAAACGTCGATTTGTCCGATAGAAGGCAGCGCATTGCCTACACCGAAATCAACATCGCAGAAATTGCGATTAACATTTGTGAATGAGCCTCTGTTTTGAGTGGGATGCGGCGAAGGCTGCGGCCAATCTGCGCAAGCATGGTGTCAGTTTTGAGCTTGCTGTGCGCGTCTTCTTCGACCCGTGGCGCGCAGTAGTCAGAACCGGATCGAGGGAGGTGAGCCGCGCTGGCAAACTATCGGTACGGTGGATGGCGTGTTAATGCTGTTGGTGGCTCATACGGTACGTGACGAAGGTGATGATAAATTCATACGCATCATCTCGGCACGGGTGGCAACGCGAAAGGAAAAACGGGACCATGAGCAAGAAACTTATTAAGCACGAAGTCGACCCGGCCAAACCACCGCCGCTCACGCTTGGACAGCAGGCGGAAATAGCCGCCTTGCGTGCCTTGCGGGATAGCGCGATCGATACCAGTGATATTCCTCCGCTAACGGACGCGTTCTGGAAGGGGGCGGTGAGCAACCCGTTCTACAAACCGACCAAGACTGTGACAACCGTTCGCGTCGACTCCGACGTTCTGGCCTGGCTGAAGTCTGCGGGCAAAGGGTATCAGACACGCCTTAACGTGATTCTCCGCGAAGCGATGTTGAAGGAAGTTACCAAGACATGATGAGAGTTGAAATCACGGTATGAGTGCACAAAAGAAAATCGTCATCATCGCCGGGCCAAACGGTGCGGGAAAGACGAGCTTCGCCCGCGAGTTCTTGCCCTTTGAGGCGGGTTGCCCGTTATTCTTCAATGCGGATATGACCGCCGCCGGGCTATCGCCTTTTCAGCCCGATGCCGACATGAAGGCGGCACCGAAACCATGTTGCGAGCAGCTCAACGGGCGCGCGAAATTGCCCGGCAAACCAATACGCCACTGGCGCCGGTACGCGACGGTGGGCTGGTCGAGGAGTATGTGAGCGATGCGGTACGAGCGATAAAGAAGCTGCCGCTGGCGCTTGAAAGATGTTTCACTTCCATTTGGCTCAAACACCTTCCAATCGAACCCATAATTTCAGTGTTTTGAGCCAAATGACCCCATGATTTATCTGTAACTTGCTATTTTCAAGCCGTTTTTTTCTATCCGCGCATAGCGACTGAGCCAAATTCAAGTCAATTGATGAGCTAACGCATGGCCTACACCGACATCAACAGCGAAGACCGCCTGGTTCAGGCAACCTTTGCCGATCACCTGGAAAAGATGCTGGGCTGGGAGAGCGTCTATGCCTGGAACCAGGAGACCTTCGGTCCCGACGGCACGCTGGGCCGTGCCAGCGAGCGCGAGGTGGTGCTGGTACTCGATCTGCGGGCCGCACTGGTAAAGCTCAACCCGGCGTTGCCGGCGACGGCGATAAACGAGGCGGTGGCCAAGCTGACGCACCATGATTATTCGCGCTCCCTGCTCCAGCACAATCAGGCTTTTTACAGGCTGATCCGCGACGGTGTGCCGGTGAGCTATCGCAATGCGCAAGGTACATTGCGTCACGCGCAGGCCAGGGTGATCGATTTCAGTGAGCCGGCAAACAATCGCTTTCTGGTGGTGCGCGAACTCAGGATCACCGGGCTGCGCACGCCCAACTACAATCGCCGCGCCGACCTGGTTTGTTTCGTCAATGGTCTGCCGCTGGTATTCGTCGAACTGAAGGCGGTCTACAGGAACATCCGCGCCGGGTTCGACGGTAATCTGTGCGACTCCCTTGATGGAAACGTCATCGCCCATGCCTTCCACCACAACGCTTTCCTGATCGTGAGCAATGGCGACAATGCGCGCTATGGTTCGATCACCAGCGCCTGGGAGCACTTCGGCGAATGGGGAAGCGGCTCAACGAGCGCGATAAAGGCAGCGTGGCGGCCGAGGTGCTGCTCAACGGCATGCTGGCCAGGGATCGTCTGCTCGACATCGTCGAGAATTTCATTCTGTTCGACGCCAGCAAGGCCGGCCCGGTGCGCAAGGTGGTGGCGCGCAACCATCAGTTGCCGGGGGTGAATCGGGCGGTGGCGGCGGTGGTGCAGCAGGAGGCACTGAAGCGTCAGTTCCCGCCGGCAGAGCGTCTGAAACACCGTGTGGTCGAATTGCCGGCGCCGATCTTCGAGCCAGCCGCTAACGAGGCGAGCCTGCCTTATCCGAAAGCGGCCCAGCCTTTGGCCGAATATGCGGTTAACGCGGAGGATCAAGCGCCCCGTACCTTGCAAATCATTGAACGCGCGCACCCCGACCTCGGTCGATTGGGTGTGGTCTGGCACACGCAGGGCAGCGGCAAGTCGTATTCGATGGCCTTCTTTGCCGAGAAGGTGCGACGCACGCTCGAAGGTAATTTCATCTTTGTGCTGATGACCGACCGCGACGATCTGGATAGCCAGATCTACAAGACCTTCGTCGTTGCGGCGTGGCCGACAATCAGACGCCGCGAGCCGGATCGGGCAGGGCGCTGGAACAATTGCTCAAGCAGAATCACCGCTATGTGTTCAGTCTGATCCCCAAGTTCAATCAGGACGTGAAACCGGGTGAGCCGTACAGCGAGCGCGACGACATCATCGTCATCTCGGACGAGGCGCATCGCACCCAGTCCGGCAAGCTGGCGCGCAATATGCGCCTGGCGTTACCGAACGCCGCTTTCATCGGCTTTACCGGCACGCCGCTGTTCAAGGACGACGAACTGACCAAGCGGATTTTTGGCGACTACATCTCTCGCTACGACTTCAAGCGCAGCGAGGAAGACGGCGTGACGGTCAAGCTGGTTTATGAAAACCGGGGCGAGAAGCTTGGGCTGGTGCGGCTGGATTTGAACGAGAAAATTGCCCGTGCGGTAGATGCCGCCGACCTTGATCCCGATCAGACGGCTTTGCTGGAAAGATTGCTGGGCAAGGACTACGAGGTCATTACTGCCGATCAGCGCCTGGAGAAAATCGCTGCCGATTTTGTCGAGCATTGCAGTACCCGCTGGGAGTGCACGGAAATGCGCGGCAAGTCGATGCTGGTGTGCATCGACAAAATCACCTGCACCCGCATGCTGATGCGGATAACGCCTAAGTGGAAGGCGAAGGCCGCTGCGCTGCGCGCTGAGGCTGAAAACAGGCTGGCATCAATCGCTTCTGCGCCGGATGACGAAACCCGGCAATCCCTACATGCGCAGCGTGATCGCTTGCTGGCCAAGGCCGCCTGAATGGATGAAATGATCATCGAGATCATCATCAGCGAGGCGCAGAACGAAGTCGCCGACTTTGGGAAATGGGGCTTCGACATCATCCCGCACCGTGCGCGCATGAAGCAGGGCTTCGAGACGCCGGATGGCCAGCGCGTCGAGGTGCGAGTTGACCTAACCTCGGCATTCAAGAATCCGCAGCACCCGTTTCGCGTGGCGATTGTCTGCGCCATGTGGCTGACGGGCTTCGATGTCGAGTGCTTGTCGACGCCTACATCGACAAGCCGATGCGCGCGCATACCCTGATGCAGGCCATCGCCCGCGCCAACCGGCGTTTTCCGGGCAAGGACTTCGGCCTGATCGTCGACTACAACGGGATGCTCAAAAGCCTGCGCGAAGCACTCGCCCAATATGCGCTGGGCGACGACGCCGGCGACGAGGAAATCGTGGCGCCGCTGGAGGAGCGCATGTCGGTTTTGCTCGATGCCATCGAGGTAACCGAAGCGCATCTGCGCGGTCTGGGATTCGACACGGCGCTGCTCATTGGCGCCAGGGGATTCACGCGAATCCAGGGGCTGGCAAATGCGGTCGAGGCGGTCTATACCCATGACGAAGCGAAGCACCGTTTCGAGATTCTGGCGCGGGTGCTTTTCAGCCGCTTTAAGGCGCTGCTGGTCGAGCCGTCGGTGCTGACCCATGCCGAGCGCCACGACAACATCGAGGCGATTTACCGGAAGCTCGGCGAACGACGCGATACAGCCGATGTGAGTGCGCTGCTCAAGGTGTTGCAGCGTATCGTCAATCAGGCAATTGCCACGCAGGCTCCGGGCGCCGATCAGGCACAAGGGCTGACGGTCGATCTCTCGCAGATCGACTTGGAAAAGCTGCGCGACGAATTCGGCAGGAAAGTGAAACGCAAGGCGAGCGTGATCGCAGATATTCGCCAGATCGTTGAGGAGAAACTGGCGCAGAGGCTGGCCAAAAACCCGCTGCGCATGAACTAAGAGAAAAAATATCAGGAAGTCATCGCCGCCTACAATGCCGACAAGGATCGGGCCACCGTCGAGGATACTTTCACCAGGCTGCTCGACCTGGCCAATAACCTCGATGCAGAGCAACGGCGCGCTATCGAACTGGGGCTGAGCGAAGAGCAGTTGGCACTGTTCGATTTGCTCAGTAAGGAATCGCTGAACAAAGCCGAGCGCGAACTGATCAAGCAGGCAAGCCGCGAACTGCTGGCGGAATTGCAGCGCCTGATTGCCCCTCTGGAGCAATGGACAGAAAAGGAACAAACGCAGGCCGAGGTCGAGGTCTTTATTCTCGACCATGTCTATCAGGCACTGCCTGAAACGCCCTACACGGTCGAGGACAAGAAAGCACTTGCCGGGTGGGTCTATCGCCATATCTGGCAGCAGAGCGCAAGTGGGTTATTTGCGGCGTAACAAGGTAGCGATACATTATTCTTCAATCATATCGAATTGAAAGGTTGGGACAATGCTCGATGAGTTGATCCGCCGCGCTACTCTCGCAGAACTTGCCGGTTCTGCGTCCTTCCAGCGCGGCGAAACGTATTTTTCCGTCGGCGCGGTTGGGCACCTGATTGTCGCCGAAGACAAAGTCACTGCTGCGCGATGACGAGGGCGATCTGGCTCACGACTGCACCTGCCCACGCGCCGCCGAAGGTTATTTCTGCAAGCATTGTGTAGCGCTTGGACTGGCGTGGCTGGCTGAAAATTCCGCTGCCGTATCCGGCACGAAGGCCGAGCGCGATCCGTGGCGTGACATCAAGGACTATCTGTCCACGCAAACTCCGGATAGCTTGGTCGCGCAGTTGCTGGATATCGCCCGGCGCGACGAACGGCTTTACCAGTCCTTGTTGCTCAAGGCCGAGCAAGCCGGTGAGGGCGGCAACGTGGCCAGCGCTTTCCGTCGGGCTATTGATCACGCGACCCGAGTCAATGGTCATGTCGATTGGCGGGAGGTTCGTACTTTCGCCGGCAATATCGCCGAGGTGGTCGATTCGCTGGCGGGACTGCTGAAGCCCGATACGGCGACCCTGCTGGTGGATCTGTCCGAATAAGCCATAAAACAGGTGGAAAAATCGCTTGAGCAGGTTGACGACTCGAATGGCGAGATCGGCGGCATCGTCTGCCGTCTTGGCGAATTGCATGTGCAGGCCTGCACCATGGCGCAACCCGATCCCGCCGACCTCGCCGAACGCCTTTACGAACTGGAGACCACACTGCCTTTTGGGGTGTGTAGTTTCGATGTCAATACCTATCGCGATGCCCTTGGCAATGCAGGCCTGCAACACTATCGAGAACTGGTGGAAGCCGAGTGGCGCAAGCTTAAACCGCGCGCTGCGCAGGACGGCTACGACTACCAGAGGGCGAAGATCACCCGCATCATGGAGCAAGTGGCCAAGGCCAGCGGCGATGTGGACGAACTGGTGGCGATCAAATCGCAGGATCTCACCCGGGGTTATCACTATCTTGAAATCGCCGAAATATGGACCAAGGCGGGGCAGCCGGACAAGGCGCTGGAGTGGGCGTAACGCGGTTTGGAAGCTTTCCCTGACCGACCCGATAACCGCCTGCGCGATTTTCTGGTGGCAGTTATCTTGAGCGCAATCGTAACGACGAGGGCTGCAACTGACCTGGGTCCAGTTCAAGGAAAGTCCAAGCCTCGAACTCAACAAGAAACTGCATGCTGTGGCCGACCAACTTGATTGCTGGCCGGAGCAGCGAAACCGGGCTTTGGCCAAGGTTGGCGAGGTCATCGCCAGTGCGGCAAACATAACGAGCCAATGAAAGCCAAAACCATCGCTGCCCGACTACTCGATAAGCATGGAAATCGCGTTGTGGGAGGATGATCTGGATGCCGCCTGGTCGACCGCGCTTGAAGGTATCTGCAATCGCAATCTGCTTATCACGCTGGCCGGGAAGCTTGAAACGGAGCGCCCCGGCGATGCCGTCAGCCGCTACCGACGGGCGGTGCCGCCCGTCGTCGAGCAGACCGGTAACGCGGCGTACGAAGAGGCGATCAGGTTGGTTCGCAAGGTTGGCGGATTGATGCAGGCGCTGAACCAGACCCGGCAATTTGGCGACTATCTCGCCGAACTGCGCGTGCAGTTCAAACCGAAGTGGAATTTCATCAAGCTGCTGGATGGCGTGGCGCGATCGACCGTAGTCGCGAAATGAAGCTTTTTCCAGTTTGTTGCAGCCGACTTGAGCCAGGACGTCAGCTTGCCCGCTTTCGGCGAATATAATGCTTGCACCATGAGCGACCATCATCAGCACGAGCATAGCCATCACGAGCATCACCATCACGCGGACGCCGGTCCGCGCCTGATCTGGGCGCTGCTGCTGACGCTCGCTTTCGCGGCGGTCGAGGCGGTGGCCGGTTTCTGGTCCGGGTCGCTGGCGCTGCTCGGTGATGCCGGGCATATGGTGACCGATAGTGCTTCGCTCGGTCTGGCAGCCTTTGCCGTCTGGCTTGCACGGCGTCCTCCCTCACGCCGCCACACCTACGGCTTGGGCCGCGTCGAAACGCTGGCCGCCTTGCTCAATGTTTTGTTCATGGTGCTGGTGGTGGTTGGCATCTCGGTGGCGGCAATCCATCGTTTTCTTGAGCCGACGTCAATCAATGGCGAGGTGGTAACGCTGGTGGCGATCATCGGTTTGTTGATCAATGTGAGCGTCGCCTGGCTGCTGATGCACGGTGAGCAGACGATGAATACGCGCGGCGCCCTGCTGCACGTACTTGGCGATCTGCTCGGCTCGGTGGCGGCGCTGGTCGCTGGAGCAGTGATCATGTTCACCGGGTGGACGCCGATCGACCCACTGCTCTCGCTGCTCATCTGCCTGCTGGTACTCGTCTCCAGCCTGCGCCTGTTGCGCGAAGTGCTGCAAGCTTTGCTCGAAGGGGTGCCGGCGCATCTTTCCGTCGAGCAGATCGGGCTGGCGCTGGCCGCCGTGCCGGGCGTCAGCTCGGTACACGATTTGCATATCTGGACGCTGTCGTCGAATCGCATCGCGTTGTCGGCCCACCTGCTGGTCGACTCCTTTGCCCAGTGGCCGGAGGTTCTTGCTGCCGCACAGCACGTGCTGCTGCATCAGGGAATCTCGCATGTCACTCTGCAGCCCGAAGCAGCCGTGCATGCCGTGCGCTGGATGCCGCGCATTACAGTTGCCGGCGCAGCGATCAACGGTGACAGTGCAGTAAAAATAGCGAATGCGAAATGAGAGTGCTGGTGCAGCGCGTCGCTTCAGCGCGGGTTGAAGTGGAAGGTGAAGTGTCCGGAGCCATCAGCGCCGGTCTGCTGCTTCTGGTGGGCGTCGAAGACGCTGACGACGAGACCGATATTGTCTGGCTTTCGGCCAAGCTGACCAGATTGCGCATCTTTCCCGATGCGGCCGGGGTGATGAATCGCAGCCTCATCGAAACCGGAGGCGAGGTGCTGGCGGTCAGTCAATTCACGCTCTTCGCATCGCTCAGGAAAGGCAATCGGCCCGCCTGGAGTCGCGCTGCCGGTGCGGAGATTTCGCGGCCGCTGTTCGATCGGTTTGTCCTGCAACTTGAGCACGATCTCGGACGCCAGGTCGCAACCGGTGTTTTCGGCGCCGACATGCAGATCCATCTGGTTAACGACGGGCCGGTCACCATCGCCATCGACTCGAGAAATCCGGAATAAGCAGCGTAGCGAGTTAGCCCTGACGGAACGATTATCCATTCCACTGCACCCTCGAAATCGATCCCGATCGCGTGTCGCGCGAGCCTCGATTCGTTTCCGGAACTCGGGGTTGGCTCAGTCGTACTTCATCTCTTGAGCCTTGTCGCGCATGGTCTTTCTTGGCGTAGTCAAATCGACGACAGGACAAAGCCCACTGGTATCGGTACTGATCACCAAATGCCCTTTGGGCACTTTTTTCTGTACTTCGGCGTTTAGCGAAGCGGTGTTCATGGGAACGGGAGGGACAGTACTCTGCCATACCAGTTCGTTGGATGGCGCATAGATTGAATAGCATTCGGAAAATGCCGCCGTTGAAACAGAAAGTGCCAGCAAAGCGAAGATTGTTTTCATGTTCAGACCTTTTCGATAGTTTGCGAGGGCATTCCAGTACTCTGATGGATGATCTTATCGTAACTTG
>JAYSZS010000022.1:0-6086 GCA_043737935.1 Propionivibrio sp.
TGCCGGCGTGTATTTCCGATCTGTTCCTACTTTCATCACTTACCTCCACAAGGTCAAATTAACACACCTCGTGGCGTCCGTTTTTTGGGGACCAGATCAGAGTGCCCCAAAGTATTTGCGTCGTCGAGGGCCGTCGCCCCACCCCTGGCCATGCTCGGCCACGGCTACCACTCGATAAAGTGACAACGCTACTCTCTTCCGACTGGCCAGGCGAACCTCGAAGTCTGGCAGGCCGGCTGGTAGCGCACAAGGTGGTGACCACATAGCCCTGTTCTACGAGTGCCACTTCCTGCGGTGCTTTTCTTGAGGCGTTAGTGCCCTCCGTAATTGGAGGAGGGACGCTCCGATCACCTCATTCGGACGCTTGCCAAACGCAGAGTTCACCGCTCATACTTTACCGGCGCTGGGCAGCGGACAAGCATAGCAAGACGCCTCGGCACACTGGAGGTACCAAACGTGAGCAACTCAGTTGAATCCGTTGTTGGGGTGCAGCCTTCTCAAGCGGGGAAGGCTGCACCTACGCTCGACCCCGCCAGCGGCAAGCCGGCCGGCGTTCCACAGGACCCCATTGACAAGGAAATTGCCCAGCGCCGCAAGAACCTGGGAGGCCGCGAGCCACTGTCGGACAAGGACCCTTTGTGGGGGCTCGCCCTTTCCGGCGGGGGCATTCGAAGCGCGACCTTCTGCTTTGGGGTCATGAGGGCGTTGGCAAACCGTCAACTGCTGCTGCGCTTCGACCTTCTTTCGACCGTCTCAGGCGGAGGCTACATCGGCACCACCGTGGGAAGCTTGTTTCACCGAGCCGCCAACGGTGATGAGGCGCGGGACGTTCAGGAAGCCATAAACGGGCAGTTCCCCTCGCTGGACGGTGACGGCAAGCCTGGCGGAGAGAAATCCACGAGCTGGTTTCTCTGGTGGCTGCGAGCCAATGGTCGGTACCTGATTCCACTGGGCGTCAAGGACACGACCTTTGCAGTCGCGCTGTATCTGCGCAACCTTGCCGGAATCCACTTCGAGCTCGGCCTCATCGCCATCCTGATTGGCCTCGTGCTTTCCACCGTGGACCTGGGTGTGTGGTGGGCCCTAGAGCAGCTGGGCTACCAGTTCTCAAACCGGGACTTCTTCGAGCTGCTCCGCTGGATTCCCAACTGGTTGCCAACTATTTCGGTCGCGCTTCCATTTCTTATCCTATCCGCAGCTCGCCTGGGAGCGGCCTATTGGGCTGTCCCCTGGGCCCAGGCCCACGCGAAGGGTGTCAGCGCTGGGGCCTCTGCGTCGCAGGGTCCTCCTGTGAAGCCAGCCGAAAAGTCCAAGGTGAAGACGCCATGGCTTATCTTGGGGGGCGTCCTACTGGCTGACGTGGTTCTGAGCGTTCTCTTTTACGAGTACGGAACGACGAACACCGGCGTGGGCAATGTTGTTCGGAACGTTTTGTGGTGGACGTGCGCGTTGGTCATTGCGCTGTGGGTGACGGGGGCGTACACCGCGCAGCGGCAGCTTCTCAAGGCCCGAGACTCCGCCAGCGCTGCATTGGAGGCAGATACAGCCAGAAATGTTTTAACGAAACGCTTCGCCAACAGGCTTCGATGGATGGTCGCGGTTGTGCTTGCAGGCATGGTCGACCGGGTGGCCTGGTTCCTCGCGTTCAACGAAATATCCGTGGTCAACGTTGGCCTTACGCTGGCCCTTGCTGCGGCAGTTCTGCGCGGCCTCATGCCCCTCGTCACCACTTTCGCATCGACCGAAGGCAAACCCTCCTCAACTGTTCTGACGCTGGGCCGCGCGGTCGGCTACTTGCTGGTTTTCCTCCTCGTATCCTGGTGGGTCACACTGGTTTATCAGGCAGTCCTGGGCGCGCTCTTCATCGGCAAGGAACTGGACTACGCCGGGGGATGGCTCGTCCTCGGACTGCTTGCGATTCCGGTAGTTGGATACGTGGTCTTTACTGGTCGGAACCTGACGTTCCTCAACCTGTCCTCGCTACATTCCTTCTACCGAGCACGTTTGGTGCGCAGCTACATGGGCGCAGCAAACGCCTGTCGGTTCGGTGCGCGTGGTGCGCTGGGCGCAATCTCGGAGGTCACGACCCAGATGCCGGTTGGACAAGAGGGCCCTTCCATCGATGATGTGATGGCGGACGACGACATCTCACTGACCACCTACCGACCTCAGGACTCTGGCGGGCCCGTGCACCTCATCAACGTGTGTGTCAACCAGACGCAGGACCCACGAGGTCGGATATTCAACCAGGACCGGAGAGGGCTGTCGTTGACGGTTGCCTCTGGGGGCCTGATGCGAGCGAGCCTGGAAGACTGGAGCCAGCTTTCCAAGACGTCGGGCATGAGCGTAGGGCGCTGGATGGCGATTTCTGGGGCGGCCGTCGCACCTGGCATGGGCTTCCAAACTCGCGGAGGTCTTGCCGCGCTCATGACCTTCGCCGGCGTGCGCCTGGGCTACTGGTGGAGTCAGGAGGAGCGGGATGACACCCACGGGCGAGCGAGGACGAACCCGCTCTCTAAGTCCAAGGGCCTTATCGATGAGGTGTTTGGTACCTTCGAGGGGACGGCGGGACCGGATTGGTTCCTCTCGGACGGAGGACATTTCGAGAACACAGCGGCTTACGCGCTTCTGGCACAGCGTGCGGATGTCATTGTGGTGGCCGACTGCGGCGCGGACCCCAAGTACAAGTTTGGCGACCTTGAGAATCTGGTTCGGATTGCTCGAGTCGACCTGCATGCGGACATTCAGTTTCTCAGGCCGAGGACTCCGCCGGCGCTTCGTCAGCCGGACAAGAGCGCCCTTCGTACAAAGAACAGGTTCCCTGCTCGGCCGCTTGAGGAACCGCCCGATGAGGTGGTCTTCTTTGGGAGCATCAACGATTTGGCCTCAAAGGACGGCACTGCCTGCCTGGCGCTGGCCAGGGTGGTTTACGGGGGTGACCGACCGGGCACGGGCATTCTCATCCTCATCAAGCCAAACATTTGCGAAGGCCTGCCTGTAGACCTGGTGAACTTCAAGGACCAGTATCCGGAGTTCCCTCAGCAGCCTACGGCTGACCAGTTCTTCTCCGAGGCACAATGGGAGAGCTACTTCCTGCTGGGCCAGTACCTTGGTGGCAAGCTAAATCGAGCATTCATCGAGCGGCTCCTGGCCAACCCGGACGAGCACTTCGAGACTGATGAATGCTCTCCGTTCGAGGAGGCGAAGAAGGCAGCCAAGGCGCAGTCCTCCGTACTTGCAGAAGCGGGCGCTGTCATCAGCCGATTGCCTTCTCGGATTGGGCAGTCGGCAGTTGGAACCACGCTCGGACTCGGCGCCGTCGCGACGGTGGCGATTACAACCTGGCAAGCCATGGACGGTGTCCGAACGTCCTACTCCAAGAAGACTGAGGCTGAACGCGCCGCCCTCAAGGAGCTGACGGACCTGTGGGCCAAGGTGCCTCCGCCGGGGGTCGCCGAGCAGAAGCCGCAGGATGCGGCTTTGGCGCTTACGAACCTCGCTGCGGCAATCGTCCGCTCGGCCGACACGCTGTGTCCAACGAACGACGCCAAGTGGTACATCGATTCGCCTGTTGCAACCCAAATCACCAACGACACCATCAGTCAGTGCAAGGACTTGATTCGCAAGAGCAAGAGAGAGGGCACGGCGACGTCGGCGGGCTCGGCCTGCTACATGCTCGTGGAGGCGTCGAACCCGAATCTCAAGGGCCCGCTGCCCAAGTGCCTGTCCTGGAAGGAGCGCAGCCTCGAGTCTATACCGCCGCCGCTCTACTGGGGCTACGACTACTCAGCGACCCGGACCATCGACTACTGGCACCCCTGCGAGCCACTGCGAGCGCCGTTGCTCGCGGCGGAAAGCGACTACGAGGAAGAATTCGGGCCTCTCCTCGCAAAGCGTAGCGCGGAGACCTACGGGCCGCCTTCAGAAACCTCTGCCCCCTCGACCGGATGCCAGGACCGAAGCGTGAACTGGCTCAACGTCCTCGATTGGCTGCACCTCCAAGTCGGCGGCACGTTTATGACCGCTAGCCTGGTTAAGGTTTCGCGTGCCCCCCCGCCGGAAGCACCAAGCACCGAGACTGCCCCTCAAGTGGGACCTCACGGGGAGCAAGGGCGACTGGCGCCACCGGATAGTTCGGGCGCAACGGAGACCTCTCAGTCGCCAGCGACCGGCTCCCAGGGACAGAGCCCGACTGGTGCAACTCAAGAGGCCGCATCGCAATCCGGCCGGGCATTGCCTTCGTGTGCTGACGAAGCGCAACCGAAGGCGTCTCTAGTTACGGTCTCGAACGGCGCGTTGTGTAAGGGGATGCGGGTCTTTGTGCAAACCTACGGCACCGCGCAACAGCCACAGGTTGCTTGCCTTCAGCGGAGGTGGGAGGCTCAACTCGGCGCCAAGCCGTTGCCTATTGAAGACGTGGTCGAAACTGCGAGGCGCCGAGGCCGCATCACTCCGGCACCGGTGCGGCAGAACGAAATCCGGTTCCACGGCAGCGACTCAGAGGGTTGTGCAAGGGAAATCAACAAGGCGACCGGTGAGGCGTTTGTCGTAAAGCCGCTGGGCGCCCAGTTCACCCCATCCCGCCGCACACTGGAGGTCTGGGTCGCTCCGTCGCCTCCGAGCCCAACGGTGGGTCGGTAAGACAAACAAGCCAGTTGTACGTTTCCGTTAAGACGGTACTCAGTTTTTTGAAGGTCTTCGCACCCTACCTGAGCGCATGACCTTAGTGAGGCCAAATAGGCTGCTCGCTTAAATCATGGAAACCAACGATGTCGCCTCTGAGCACGAAGCGCCCATGCCAAGAACGTCTGCTTTCGCGAAGGCGCAATGACTGCTTTGGTCAAGGGCGTATATCCGGAAAGGGTCAGGTCCGGCTGTAACCTGAAGTGACAAGCGGTCATTGACCGCCGGCAGCTGCTGAACGGCAGGTAACCGGCGCATTGCCGCCCGAGTTTAGCCAGATATCCAAGGTCGGCTGTGGCCGATTAGCGGCCCGAAAATTAAAAAAACCGAGCGGTCGCTCCCAGCCGCTACCCGAACCGTGAGTGCGGTGTCGAGCGCTTTTCGGTTTTAATAGCGGACTCGGATTGTCAACTGCCTGATCACGTGCGCTCGGTAAATGGCTCGTATCTCATATGCCTGCTGTTCGACTTTAGCTTGGTCTGATAACGGCCACCGAGCGCGAGTGACTTGCGTTTTGAGCTGGCCATCGATATCGAGTAGCTGCAAAACGGGTGTCGGGAGTCGGGCTGGCGTGAATCCTGCTCACGGATTCGCGGTCTGGCCTGACAAGGATTGCACCGATTGCGTAAAAATGCCCGGCAGCGCGCGCCGTTTGTTCCTGGCATTCAGTACCGCGATCGAACGTCCGTGTAAAGCATAGGACTCGCCCGGCTGGAACCGCGCGATCGATTTCCGCCCGTCCTCGAAGTACGTGTCAATCAGTGTAGACCAGACCAGGAGTTCATCGATCCGGGGGATCACAAACGGTATCGTATCGTGGTGAGCATTGACCAGAATCAGGAGACTGCCGTCGCCTGCCGCAAGGCCCGGGGATCGAAACCTGCCCAACAACCGGTGCAGCAGGGATTGGTGTGCATCGGGGTGGTTTTCAGTCACTGTGCCAGACTTGAACAGGCCGCGCAGCAGTAACGACAGCCAGCCCCGGACTGTGCTTGAATGCGCATGCTGTTTGCCGGGTGGCGTTGCGGCCCACGGCTCCGCCGCAAGAAAAATGCCGAGGCAGCGCGCATGCGACTGACTCCAGGCCTGGTCGTCCATCTCCCCCCCTTCAGGGCGGATCCACATGATGTCCTTTACCCCATCGGCAGCAACGGTTCGACCCTGAAAGAACTCGCCCCGGCGCAGGATCGGGCGCGCGCGACGCAGTCGGATCAGCCGCCGAACGAAGCCGAAGAGCTGGCGCTGTTCGGGTCCAAAGCTCCAGTTCAACCAGGAGATCTTGCTGTCCTGGCAGTAGGCGTTGTTGTTGCCGCCCTGCGAGCGCCCCATCTCGTCGCCGGCAAGCAGCATGGGCGCGCCCTGGGAGAGCAGGAGCAGGGTCAGGAAGTTGCGCTTCTGGCGCC
>JAYSZS010000023.1:0-6075 GCA_043737935.1 Propionivibrio sp.
GTGGTCGCCGGTGCTCAGCTTGCCGAAGGCTATCTCGATGCACCCGAACATACAGCGGCCCGCTTTCCAAAACTTGGTGGCCAGCGCTGGTACCGGACCGGCGACCTGGCCCTGCGCGATGGAGCCGGAACTTTTCATTGCCTCGGTCGTATCGACAACCAGGTAAAGGTCCTGGGTTATCGAGTCGAACTGGAGGAGGTCGACGCACACTTACGCGTCGTCACCCATTCGGATGTCGTCGGATCGGTCGCCTGGCCTTCACTGGACGGGATGGCGCGAGGGATTGTCTGCTTTGTCGGCGGCCAGACCATTGACAGCGATCAGGTCATCGCTGACCTCAAGGCCCGGCTTCCCGCTTACATGGTTCCGAACCAGGTTATTGCCCTTGAGCAGTTGCCGCTCAACCCAAGCGGAAAGGTAGACCGTCGCGCTCTGCGTCAATTACTCGAGCAGGAGTCCGTTTGAGCCCGCCCCCTGACGCGAGTGCCGCGCCCACGGATGAGCAGAGCAAAAGGGGCGGGCTATTCGGTGGGCGAAGGTTGCGCAGCATCCTGGCGATTGACGAACGAGAAAAATGCATTGCGCTAGCGCAGACCACAAGCGGAGGACTGGTCATCTATCTTGTTGCATTGGTCGCTGTGTCAAGCTCTTACGACTTGTGGAAAGCAGCCCTGATTGTCAGCGCCGCCATGGCATCCGCCTATTTGCCTAAATACCGCAATCGCATCATCTTCGCTGGCACGTGGTCGGTCGCTTTCCTGACTCTGTGGACTTCGGGAAACAATATTCAGGACTACATCGGTGACGTGCTCCGGCAAGAGCACATTGATTATCTTTCGCCACTGGCACTGGCTGGTGGCGCGACTGTGCTCTTTCTCATCTGCGCTTGGGGAACTCTGGAGATGGCTCGCCGCAACAAAACATTCTTCTTCGCGCGCCGACCCATACTAACCCTGATCGGGCTGGCCGCAGTCCTGTGCGGCCTCGCTTCCCTGGATGTCCTGCAGGGTCTTTCGCGGGTGATCCTGTGGTCGATCCTGATAGTCTACACGCGCTACCTGTGGTTTCTGGCTTATGCCATCGTAGACCAGCGCTCGCGCGAGCGCAGCCCGCACCTTTTTCAACTGGGCGTTCTTCGCCCTTTCTGGAGTAGCTCGTCGATTCCGTTTGGCAAGGGCGCTGCCTTTCTGCGCAAGACTCTGGCGAAGACGCCTGCAGACATGGCGGTCACTCAGCTGAAGGGGGTCAAGTTGCTCATTTGGTCCAACATCCTGCTGGCGCTGAAATTGTCGCTGACCTGGTTTTGTGAAGAACAACAGCATCTCCCGAGCGTCGAACGGGCTATGGATGCCTTTCTCCATCATCAACCCTATTCCATTCTTGTCGGCTGGGCATCCTTGATCTGGTCAACCGGCAAATTTTGTTTGCTGACTGCCTATGGCGCGCACTTGTTCATTGGTGTCGCACGATTGGCAGGTTTCAGGCTCCCGCGGGGTACCTGGCGACCGCTCGAATCAAGAACGTTAATGGAGTACTTCAACCGCTTCAGTTACTATTTCAAGGAGTTGCTGGTTGATTTCTTCTTTTTGCCGACGTTCTTCTTGACATTTCGCAATCACCCGCGTCTGCGCATGTTTTTCGCCACTTTCATGGCCGCCGGTGTGGGGAATGCCATTTGGCACTTCATCCGCGATATCGATGTGGTGGTCACGATGGGTCTGGCGGGAGCGTTTGAGACTTACACCAGTTATGCCTTTTATTGCGTCGTTCTGGCGACGGGGGTTGGCGTCTCCCAGGTTCGAGCGAGCATGGGTGTCAAGCCCTCAACGACTTTTTTCGGCCGACTTTATTCTTTCCTTTTCGTATGGTCGTTTGTGGTCTGCCTGCATGTGTTCGGCGACGAGTCGCGCAACCACACGCTCGGCGAACGTCTCTCTTTTTTGATCAGTTTGTTTGGGGTGAGTTAATGAACATTAGCGGTAAAGAGAAATTGCGCGAGTTTCTAAAAGAAACCTTGGCAAAGCACGGTGATCGGAACGATCTCACGGATAGTGAATCCATTTTTGTCAGCGGCAGACTCGATTCCTTCTCAATGATGATGCTGGTCATGCACTTGGAAGAGTCGTTTGGTATAGATTTTTCGAGCGTCGAATTTGACGTCGGTCTGCTTGATTCGGTCAACGAAATCGTATCCTTAGTCGATTCAAGAAGTGAGAAATAGAGCATGAAAGAATGGCGTCTGCCGAAGCCATCGTGCCATCCGGATGAGGCTATTCAAAAGGCCAGTTTCTGGCCGGAGAAAAGGTAATTCAGGTGGGTCAGCCAGAAACCGCAGGCTTTTTGAGTCGCCAGCAGATTGACTTGCCAGTAGCGGTTTTGCTCGCGTAACAACCAGTTCAAGTTGGGAACGATCGGTAAACAGTCATGCGCGTCGCGCTTTGCGCACTTCTCGCTCTCTTCGGTCGCCAGCTCAATGAATCGATTGAGGGCCAGTCGATAATAGTCCGAACTGTTGCAACAACCGCTCATTCCCTCGGCTTCCCCGGCGGCTTGGCGCCAAAAATTGAGCCCGAGTTGGTCGGTGATGCCATGTTTATGGGCGATCCACGGAATTATTTTAGGTGCTTTAATTTTCTGCTCCCTGTGCATGAAATGATGTGCGCCTAGGTTGGTGCACGGGTGGAACATTAAGGGGGCTGGAAATTGATGTCTGTGCGGTAACCCACGCAGTGTTGGACGTCTCGCGTTACGGTCGCTCACCACTAATGCTCTCAGGACGACCGGGCAGCGTCGGCTTGCCGTTCGCCCCTGGTTTGCGGGAATTTGTTGCTCAAGGGGTCGCGGTATCTATTAATCGCCTGTGGGCGAAGGGCTCGGCCTGTTGGCATTGACGGGCGACCCGTTCTTTCTCCGGGCGGCCGCACCAAGCTGAAGGACCAAGGTCAGCACCCGCACGCCATACATCGAGACAAACGTTCGCAATAAACCTCGAACGGACGCTCTGAGTTTGGACTCCTCAGGTTTCGTTACGCTTTTGACCGATGGTCGCCGCCGGGATGTGAGCAAAAATGCTGAAATACCCGATGCCACGGTGACCAGCACCAACGTCGACGGCCGCGCGATGACCGCACGCAGGGCTGATCGAGTACGTTCCACACTTTGTCGGACGTTACCTCTGGACTGAACGACGCGCGATTCCGCCGCATTAATGGCCGCCAATGTTGGAGCGGGCTTCATGGCGATGACCTAACCAGTGGTGCGCCCGACAACTGCCGTCGAGTTGCCGAAAATAGCAGGTGACGGCTCAAAGCAATGCACCCGTACAGCATCCCGGCGCCGGCCAATAGGTTGACAGCAGCCACTACCATGACCGCTGCGATGGGAAGCATTCCCAGCGAAACAATGTACATTGCAAGCGCCGCCATCACACCCGCCCAGGCCGTTACGATGAAGATGGTTGCAACCAGGCCGCCGACAATCATCCATACCAATCCCAGTCCTGCGCGACGAGTTTCAAGTGATACTAGTTCGAGAAAGCCGGAGAGTGTTTCTCGCGCGAACGCAAGCAGCTTCGACAATTCGTCAAGCACACCCGGAGGCGGTGCCTGCGTCGCCCCACGAGAATCGTCCATTGGCGAATCTACCTTCATTGCCTACCCCCCAAAATGCAACTGATTGGTATCCATGGGTTTGACGCCGTTAGGTCGGCGTGCAAACTCCATGGTTATGGTGCGTAATTCAGCTACGAATCATGCGGCTAATGAAAAAGCCGGCGAGAACGGCCACCCCTACCGACATGAGCGGATTCGCCGCGATATAGGCGGAAGTATCCGAAACCAACTTCTTTTGTGTGGCATTTAGACTTTCGCCCTGTTCACCAATCCAATCGACCGCCGGAGCGGCTGTTGCCGCCGCCTTATCCACCGCCTGGTGTGCCAGTGCGGCCACCTGATCGATTGCCGGCTTGGCCTTGCGCGCCGCGTTATCCGCAGCCTCCGCGATGGAGTTGACGACGCCGTGAGCACCGGTCGTTGTCTTGGTCAGAACGCTGTCGTCAGGAGGTGAATTTCCAACAGTAGTGGGGGAATTTGCAAATGTAGTATTTTCCATGGTGCTCTCCGGTTAAAGATTAAGAATTAAAAGTGAAAAGTGAAAAGTGAATGCGAGGGTTTAAGTCGCAAAATTTAACGTCGTACTCCGCATCGCACGAAAACATTTATTAAATGTCATCGAGACAGATTGCTGATGTCAATGAATGATATTCGGCAAACGTAACGCTGTCTGTGTGTTGCCGCACATAAAACGGATGCGCAACCGTGTTGTACTCTGCAGTTGTACGGTCTTTGTTATTGCACACAAATTTTTATAGACAATTCAAGTTAAGCACTTTTAATGAGGCAACAATGAACAAGACATCCGCGAAAGATCGAAACTCATCAAACAGCGACACACGACAGCTTGCGATCGAAAACGCAAAAAAACACCGCCAATCCGGTGACGAGCCGCTGCCGAGGGACAAGCCAGGACATACGACTCCTTCGCAGGCCGAAGAACAGGTGCCGCGCCTGCCTCATGAGCGTGACGAGTCAGTCGACAGTCAGGCGGGGGGGGTAGCAGGTGAATTGCCAAGCGCGGAGCATAGTCGCCAGGCGTTTGAAGATGTGGAGCGTGGTCTGGTGAATACCGATCGTGGGCTTGAGGGCAAAACCCTGGTGGACGACACACCCTCGAGTGCCAGAAAAAAACGCGACCATCCGCCGATTTAATGCTGACGGGTATTGATTCTCACCTTGACTTACCCGCAGTGTCACTTGATGCCTCAGTCGCGTTTCGCCCCGATTTCACTGCTCTACATAGTCTGGAAAGATGCTCCACCAAACTTGAGCCCGCCTTGCCTCGTCAGAGCGCAAGGGTAACGCGAGAAATTATTGAATGTCGATATACATTGGTACATCGGGATGGAGCTACGATCACTGGCATGGCGTAATATATCCACATGGAATATATCCTCGTGATCGTCTTCCCTATTATGCGCAGCGTTTTCAAACGGTAGAGCTCAATAGCAGTTATTACCGTTGGCCAGGGGATTCTTCATTCCGCTCCTGGAGAAGCCGTTTTCCGGACGGTTTTTGTCTGAGTATCAAAGCGCCAGGATCGCTTACGCACGTCCAACGCCTATACAAGCCAGAGCGCTGGCTTCAGCGCATTCAGAAGAGCCTTTTGCTTTTGGGGGATCGCCTGGGAATTCTGCTTGTGCAACTCTCGCCCTTTCAGATGTACGACTATGCGCGTCTCAAGTATTTTCTCGAACAGCTACCCCGCGGACTGAGGGTTTGCCTCGAGTTTCGGCACCCCTCGTGGCACCAGGATTCGGTGTTTCAACTCCTGGAACAACACCGAACGGCGTACTGCGTCATGAGTGGGGCCCATCTTCCGTGTCTGTTGCGGGCCACTGTGGATTTCGTCTATGTGCGATTGCATGGCCCCGACACGCATCACCTGTACAGCGGCTCGTATTCCGATAACGATCTGGACTGGTGGGCTGAGCGGATTCTCGAATGGCATAGGCAAGGACGAGACGTCTATGTTTATTTTAATAATGACGGCGAAGGCCACGCCGTGCGCAACGCTGATACATTGATAACGCTGGTCAGCCGCAAGGGGTAGCTGAACAGCGTTAGTCGACGTATTCCCCGCATCGCCGCCAAGACTTGGTACACGAGCAAAATGCATTCATCGGTTCGCGTCCTGGGACATCAAACGCCCTAAGCCCCATGTATGTCCTGCGCTCACAACAAGGTTGCCAGGGGCTGGGTAAGTTCGTACCCATTGCCATTGGCCAAGATTGAACTTATGCGCGATAGCGCACAGACACTTGCCGTGGGCGCGTCGAAAATCTACATGTCTGGACAATGCAAAGTGCAGCAGTGCCGTGGGTTACGGGAACAGTTTTTCTCCTGGCCACTGCACCGAATCGCATCAAACCCTCCAGATGAACTCCGAAAAGAAAGACTCGATCAGGCTTCCTGCCGGAGACGCACCCGAATTCATCCTGAACCCAGGCTGATTTTTTTA
>JAYSZS010000024.1:0-13211 GCA_043737935.1 Propionivibrio sp.
CTGCCATTCACCTTGTACCCCAAGTGGCCACCCAGCGGCCACCTTCAGCATGCCAAACTGCCCCTTGTTTCTTAAGGAACGCCTTGCCCGCGCGCGGGGATGGGATGCTGAGTAGGGGGATCAGGGCATTGCGTTACGAACAAATGGCAGATGAGCTGTCGGGGATGATTGTGGGACGCATCTTGCGTCCTGGCGAGCGACTGCCCTCCGTACGCCGCCTGTCGCAGGAGAAAAAGCTGTCCATTTCAACCGTGCTACAGGCGCTGCGGGAATTGGAGGAGCGCGGTCAGGTCGAAGCACGACCGCAGTCCGGATTTTTCATCTGCCTGCCCCTACTGATCAGAGCCTGGAACTCAAGCCGCAAACCCGTCACGGTTTGGCGCGCCCGGTAGCCGTCAATATTAGCAGCCGTCTTGAAGGCGTGCTGGCTTTGAGCAATCGGAGCAAGATGGCGCCCTGAGGGCTGCGCTGCCGGCCATTTAATTGCTGCCGGTCGCGCACTTGCAACGCCTCTATGTAACGGTTGGCCGAAGGTCAGGGGCGCTCCTCGGAGTGGTCAGTCATACGACATTGAACCATCCCGATCTGGTGCGCCAGCTGGTGCGCCATTCACTCACCTGGGGCCAGGCCCAGGCGGTAGATGAGATCGTGGTCACCATTCATGCACGGAAGCCCTGTCGCTCTGCTTGCGCGCGGTAACCCAGCCGGGAGACACCGTAGCGGTGGAATCACCATCGTACTATCTGATGCTGCAGTTGCTGCCGCAATTGAAGCTGAAGGCACTTGAAATACCCACCCATCCCCGTCATGGCATGTCGGTCGATGCGCTGGAGATGGCCACCCGTGAACGTAAAGTTGCCGCGTGCCTGCTGGTGAGCAATTTCAACAACCCGCTGGGGAGCCTGGTTCCCCACCACGGGAAGAAGCGCCTCGCCGAGTTGATGGCGGCAAGGCAGATGCCCATCATCGAGAACGATATCTTCGGAAACCTGCATTTTGGTTCCGATCGCCCCTGGGCTGTGAAGTCGTTTGACGCGTCAGGGAACGTCATGTATTGCTCTTCGCTTTCAAAAACCGTGAGTCCGTCGCTTCGCCAGGGATACATCGCCGCCGGTCGCTTCCATTCAGAGATCATGATGCAAAAGACCTTGACCTCCGGCGCCACCAATCCGGTGACTCAGGTGGTTGTTGCACGTTATTTGGAATCGACAGCTTGTGTACGTCACCTTCGCGGCTTGCGGCGCGCCTATGAAAAACAGGTCATGCAGATGTCCGAAGCCGTTCAGCGTTATTTCCCGAGGGGTACACGCCTTTCGCAACCCCAGGGCGGTCTTGTGCTGTGGGTAGAACTTCCTGTGGGTATAGCACCGCACTTTTTGAGGAAGCGGTCAGTGCCGGTATCGCCTTTGTTCCCGGCGATCTTTTCTCGGCCAGCGGTAAATACAGAAACTGCTTGCGCCTCAACTGCGGCAACCCCTGGTCGCCACGTCTTGAAAAAGTGATCGAATGTCTGGGATTGCTGGCTGTGAAAATAGCTGCATCCGCATGAGGCCAACCTGATAGTCGACTTAATGCTGACCGGTAAAAACCTCTGCTAAGATGACGTCGATGAGCTTCGAAAGCGCTTGGGCTGCAGGAGTCGTTCAGTATGAAGCTCTGGCCAACCCGGATCGGTCTTCAACGATAAAAACACGTAAAAAAAGCGGACTGGCGAGTCCGCTTTTCGGCAAAAATCAGGCGCTTAATAGCCTGGTTTCTGGTCCATTTTTTTAGCCGGCATTTCTTCCATCTTTTTAGCCGGCATTTCTTGCATCTTCTTGCAATCCGCCTTCATCTTGTCGTCGGCTTTCGCGGGATCCATTGCCTTGCAGGCGGCCATTTTATCTGCCTTTTCCTTATCCGTCATTGCTCCACCGTGAGCCGCAGCAAAGGCACCTGCCGATACAGTCGCCAAGGTAGCAACGACAATTGCAGAAAGTAACTTTTCCATGATTAGTCTCCTGTAATTTATTGACAAACTCGAACGGCAACTTTTGCCGCACACCCAATATAATGCAAATATCAAAATTAAACTAATCAATATGTTATTGCCGATCTGTCGAGGTCTAGTGCTGGGTATCGTCTTCGCGTTGGCTGCCAAAGCCCAGGCTGCGCCCTTCACGCCTTTGAACGACTCTGAAGTCATCGAGCGCCTGCCTTTTCGGGCCGGTGACTCAGAAGCGCGCGATCTCTCCAATCTGCGCGCGGCAGTGGCCAGTGCGCCGTCCGATCAGGCGCTTTCAGTCAAGCTGGCGCAAAAATATTTTGACCTGGCGATGGCGCGCGGTGATCCGCGCTACATCGGCTATGCCGATGCCATCATGAATCGATTTTCAACGCAACTATCGGCTCAATTGCTGCTGGTGCGGGGAACCTTACGACAGTACCGCCATGATTTTGCAGCGGCATTGGATGACTATGCCGCTGCGCTGGAACTGAATTCGGATCTGGCTGGGGCACATGCATGGCGTGGCGCCATTTATCTGGTACAAGCCAACTATGTGAATGCCGGCAAGGAGTGTGAGGCATTGCATGACCTTCAGCGGCCCGTTCTGTCTGGTGGCTGCGCCGGTTTGGTCCTGTCTTATAGCGGCCACCTGGACAAGGCCTATAAAACTTTGTACCAGGCCCTCAGCGCAAGCCGTGACGATGGCCATCGACTGTGGCTGCATACCCGACTGGGTGAAGTCGCGGCCTGGCAAGGGCAATTTGCCCGAGCCGAGCGCCACTATCGGGAAGCTCTGGCGATCGGCAGGGACGACGGGTATCTGCTGGCTGCATGGAGTGACTTTTTGCTTGACCGGGGCCGAGCAGACGAGGTTGTTAATCTACTTGCCAGCTGGGTGTCATCGGATGGTCTGTTACTCCGGCTGACAGAGGCAGAAACCCTGCTCAAGTTGCCGGGCGCGGCTGCTCACCGTCAGGCGCTGGATGACCGCTTTGCCGCCGCCAGGCTGCGCGGTGACACAACCCACCGTGCCGAAGAAGCCCGCTTCCATTTACGATTAAAGGGGGAGGCAAAATTGGCTGTAGCCCTGGCCGTCGAAAACTACCGTGTTCAGAAAGAGCCGCGTGACGCGCGTATCCTGCTGGAGGCGGCCATGGCGGCAAAGGATCCCGGTGCGGCGCGTGCCGCACTGGACTGGCTTCAATCCAGCGGATTTGAAGACGAACGGCTGCGTCAGCTTGGCCAGAAATTGGCTCAGGCTGCCCAGGCAAAACTTGATCAGAAACTCACCCAGTGACGTTGCGCCCTGTCTTGTTCATCGTCTTGCTTTGCGTGCACTGTTCCGTGTGGGCGCACAAAGCCAGCGACAGCTACTTGGTGCTTGCGGTAAAAGGCCCTGAAGTGATCGCACAGTGGGACATTGCTCTGCGTGATATCGACTTCGCGATCGGCCTGGACAGCAACGGCGACGGGGAAATTACCTGGGGTGAATTGCGCGCTCGCCAGGCCAATGTTGCCGCGTGGGCACTGAGCCGTCTGCAACTTCAACGTGGCGGATTGTGCACCTTGAAAATGACTTCGATGCAAGTCGATTCGCATACCGATGGGGGCTATGCCGCTTTGCATATCTTGGGGGGGTGTCCTTCTTCCTCCGGAGATCTACGGCTTGGCTATCGGCTGCTCTTTGACATGGACAGCCTTCATCGCGGGTTAATGCGCTTGACATTGGATGGTACGACCCACGTCTCGGTACTCTCCCCAAGCAGCGGAGAGTTGCGCTTTGCCCCGGAAGACGTCTCACGCCTGGTGCAGTTTCGTGATTACCTGATGGAGGGCATCTGGCACATATGGATCGGATTTGACCACATCCTTTTCCTGCTGTCCTTATTGCTGCCAGCCGTCCTGGTGCACTCGGGAAATCGCTGGCACGGTGTTACCCGCTTTGGGGAGGCATGGCACGAGGTACTCTGGGTGGTGACATCGTTCACCGCGGCCCACTCGGTCACCTTGTCACTTGCCGCTTTAGGCTGGATTTCGCTGCCGTCGCGCTTGGTGGAATCAGCCATCGCGTTGTCTGTTATGCTGGCGGCCGCCAACAATTTATGGCCGCTTGTTGAGCACCGGCGATGGGTAGTGGCCTTTTGCTTCGGGTTGATTCATGGTTTTGGGTTTGCCAGTGTACTGGCCGAGCTGGGGTTGCCCGCTGACGCCTTGTTGCTGTCCTTGATTGGCTTCAATCTGGGAGTAGAGGTAGGGCAGATGGTCATCGTGGCCGTATTTCTACCACTGGCCTTTGCCCTGCGCAACTCGAGTTTTTATCAGCGTGGCATTTTCGTTTGGGGCTCAAGGCTGATCCTGCTGGTCGCTACCATTTGGCTGGCAGAACGCGCCCTGGACCTTAAACTGGTGAGTTCCTAGCCAAGCATTTCGGTACCCTAGCGTGCCGTTCAAGGGGGTTTTAAGCATCCCCATTGCCAATCGAACCACTTCTACACAGAGCAGACTTGTACCGATCATCTCGACGGCGGCGGCGAAGACAGAAGGTCTTTCGCCACCAGAACCCGCCACTCCGAGTGTAAAATCCCCGGGGTCAATTCAAGGGAGGCCACCATGCATGTCACGCTCATCAACGTCCGCGTCAGGCTTGAAGATATCGATGCCTTCATCGCCGAAACGCGGGCGAATCATCAGGCTTCGGTCACTGAGCCGGGAAATCGCCGCTTCGACGTTCTCCAGGCGCCCGACGATCCGGCGCGCTTCATCCTCTATGAAGCCTACGCAACGGCCAGCGACGCCGCCGCGCACAAGGAGACCGCGCACTATCTCGCCTGGCGCGAAGCGGTTGCCGGCATGATGGCCGAGCCGCGTCGCGGCGAGCCGATGAACGGACTCCTTCCCGCATGAGCGACAGTTTTTCACCTTTCTCGTTCGCCCGCCTGCCACGCATCGAATTTGGCAGCGGCACGCTGGGCAGACTGCCCGACATCGCCGCCGGCTACGGCAGGCAACTGCTGCTCGTCACCGGCGCGCGTTCGTTTGCCGAATCGGAAGCCGGGGCGCGGCTATTCGCCAGTCTGCGCGCACGCAGCCTGTCCTGGGAGCTGGTCAGGGTATCCGGCGAACCCTCGCCGGAGTTCGTCGATACCACCGTCGCTGCCTTGCGTGGAACACAATTCGACGTTGTTGTCGGCATCGGCGGCGGCAGCGCCCTGGACGCCGCCAAAGCCATCGCCGGGTTGCTGCGACCGGGCAACTCGGTGCTCGACCATCTTGAAGGCATCGGGCCGGAACGGCCCTACGAGGGACCGGCGACGCCGTTCATTGCCGTGCCGAGCACCGCCGGCACCGGCTCGGAGGCGACGAAGAACGCGGTACTGTCAATCCCCGGCAGCTTCAAGAAGTCGTTTCGCGACGACAGGCTGGTCGCCGAATGGGCGATCGTCGATCCGGATCTGCTCGCCACCTGTCCGCCGGCACTGATCGCTGCCGACGGGCTGGACGCCTTTACACAACTCCTCGAATCCTTCGTCTCGTTACGTGCCAACCCGATCACCGATGCGCTCGCCCGCTCGGGGATGATGGCCGCCCGCGATGCGCTGCCCGCACTCCACCGTCAGCAGTCCACTGCGGCGCGCGCGCAAATGGCCTACGCCTCGCTGACCTCGGGTATCTGCCTGGCGCAGGCTGGGCTCGGCGCAGTGCATGGCCTGGCTTCGCCGCTCGGCGCCTTCTTTCCGATTGCGCATGGCGTCGTCTGCGGAACGCTGGTGGCCAGCGCCACCGAAAGCAACATCGCCGCGCTAGAAACGCGCGATCCGGGCAACCCGGCGCTGCCGAAATACGCCGAGATCGGTCGCCGCTTCGCCATGCAGAAGGGCCTTGACGGTCCCGACGCACGCTGTTTTCTCGTCGCCTGCCTGCGGCGCTGGGAAGGGGAATTCGAGCTGCCGCGCCTCTCGGCTTACGGCATCGGTGCAGGCGATCTGGCGCGCATCGTCGCCGCCTGCCGCGGATCGAGCATGCAAACCAATCCGATTGTGCTCAGCGATGCGGAACTCACCCAGATCCTCGCATCCCGACTCTGAAATCCACGACAGCGGGATAGCGCACCAAGAGAGGCACCCGGCACCCAAGGCGCATTTTTTTCTTGTGGACAAATTGCGAAGCTGAACTATTTTCATGCCGCACTCCACACCAGTCCCGAGCCGGTTTTGCTCTGCGACTTACCGACCGGTACGATATACTCAAGGCCTGAAAAACTTCAATAAAAGTAATCTGTCATGGGCATCATCTGGACCATCGTGCCCGGCTTCGTGATCGGCGTTTTCGCCAAACTACTGCATCCCGGCAAGGAAAGCATGGGTTTTTTGATGACCATTCTGCTGGGCATTGCCGGCTCTTTCCTGGCCGGCGTCATCGGACAGTCCCTCGGCTGGTACCAGGCGGGTGAAGAGGCCGGCTTTATTGCTTCGGTGATCGTCGCCATCATCCTGCTGGCGATCTATGGCCGCTTGCGCCAGGGGTAGGGTGGGAATGGGGGTTCCTGAGGCGGTGCGCCCGACTGGACGCTTGGGCATCGACAGAACCGCAGACACGGTAACGAGCGGTAGCCTGAGTGACCGGGCAGGCGTCTGTCCAGGGGGCCCGGCAAAGCGGGTTAAAACCAAAATTCGGGCGGCGGCGCCTACAGCCACTTCGACGGTCCGGTAGCGGGCGTCAGTCCTTTGCGCTGCAAGTCCGGTGCCGATCCGATCCCGTTTGCCTGGGAGCACAAGGAATTCGCCGGCGTCTTCGTGTCTTTCCCCAGGGATGCCGACAAGCTGTATCCGGGCTGGCTCGTAAAGTTGGGTATTCGCAGCTAATCCGCACGCGCCCAGTCGGGTCAAGACTGTGCTCTTCACCATACAAAACGAATATCACGGTAAACTGGGAACCCCTCTGTTACAGTAGTATTCAATCGCTATCGGCATTTGCGCTAACAGGCTTCGATTTGCCGCCTCCCTGCACGATGAAAGTTGCCGGCCTGCCCGTTTCCCTCACCCTTGCCCCTCACCCGGAGAGCGAGGGGAGGTTCAAGAGTCGCCGGCGCGACTTTTACGACATATTATTTTTTGAGGTACCCCTATGTTGTTTGGACGAACCAACGTTAATAAGTATCTGGTTGAGGAGCAGCGCCGCATTCCCGCGATAGCAGGCGACTTTTCAATGCTGGTCAGCGACGTCGTGCGCTCATGCAAAGCCATCGCGCAAGTGGTTTCGCGCGGTGCGCTGGCGGTCAGGCCGGGCGATACGGAGAGCCAGAACCTGCAGGGCGCAACAAAAAGAACGCTCGACACCTTATCCAACGAGGCTTTTCTCAGGCACTGCGAATGGGGCAGTCATCTGACGGCGATGTCTTCAGGTGAGATGGACGATATTTACCCGATCACGAGCGGAGGCCAGCTTGGCAGGTATCTGCTGGCCTTCGAGCCGCTCGATGGCGCTTCGAATATCGACGTGAATCTCACGGTCGGCAGCATTTTTTCGGTGTTGTGTTGCCCCAACGATTGCAGCGAACCGTCAGCCAGCGACTTTCTGCAGCCCGGTTGTTGTCAACTCGCCGCCGGTTATGCCATTTACGGCCCGTCGACGATGCTGGTGCTGACCGTTGGCAACGGAACGCACGGTTTCACGCTGGATCGCGATATTGGCGAATTTCTGCTGACCCATCCCAATTTGCAAATCCCGACCGAAACCCGGACTTTTTCCATCAATGCTTCCAATGAGCGTTTCTGGGAACCGCCGATCCGTCGTTACGTTACTGAATGCCTGGCCGGGCAGACGGGCCCTCGGGAAAAGGATTTCAACATGCGCTGGGTGGCCGCGATGGTCGCCGATGTGCACCGCCTCTTGATGCGCGGCGGAGTTTTCATGTATCCACGCGACACCAAGGATATGGACAAACATGGTTACCTTGAACATGTACACCGGGCCAATCCGATGTCGATGATCGTCGAACAGGCCGGCGGCCTGGCTTCGACCGGTTATGAGCGGATTGGCGACCTGGTTCCCACCAGTCTGCACGAACAGGTGCCGGTGATCCTTGGCTCGCGCGACGAAGTCGAGCGCATCGACCGCTATCACCGCGAGTATCTCAGCGGAGAAGACAAGCCCTTCAGTTCGCCGCTTTTTGCCACTCGCACTCTGTTTCGAGCACAGTGAACGGCGCCGCCGATCCCTTGGCGGGAATGTCATTGGCATCACCGAAAATCATCGGTCTTATGCGAATGCTCTTTCGCCTCACCGTGACTCCTGTGATGAAAGCAGCAATCATTTGACCCGATTGCCTGGTCGCTGAATATCCGGGACGGCAAAACAGAATTAAAAGTCGCTGGTGTGACTTTCGTGCTAGCGAATTTTTCAGAAATTCAGGAGATGTCTCATGTCGATCAAACACCCCATCATCGCCATTACCGGCTCTTCGGGTGCCGGCACCACGTCGGTCACGCGTTTTTTTCAGAATATTTTCCGGCGCGAAAATTTACACGCCGAAATCATCGAGGGCGACAGCTTTCACCGTTACGACCGTGCGGCAATGAAAGCAAAGATGGACGAAATGACGGCCACCGGTGACAATCACTTCAGTCACTTCGGCCCGGAAGCAAATCTGCTCCCCGAACTGGAAGAGCTGTTCCGTGAATACGGCGAAACGGGTGGCGGTAAACGCCGTTACTACGTCCATAACCATGTAGAAGCCAAGGGTCTCGGCGCCGAACCGGGTACGTTCACTCCATGGGAAGACTTGCCTGAAGGCTCCGACCTGCTGTTCTACGAAGGTCTGCATGGCGCCGTCAAGACCGACAAGATCGATGTCGCCAGCCACGTCGACCTGCGCATTGGCGTCGTGCCGATCATCAACCTTGAATGGATACAGAAAATTCATCGTGACAAGGCGCAACGCGGCTACTCTACGGAGGCGGTGATGGATACCATCCTGCGTCGCATGCCGGACTACATCAATTACATCTGCCCCCAGTTTTCGGAAACCCACGTCAACTTCCAGCGCGTGCCGACTGTCGACACATCCAACCCGCTTATTTCCGAAGACATTCCATCGGCCGACGAGAGTTTTGTCGTCATCCGTTTTGCCGACCCCCACGGCATCGACTTTCCCTATCTGATGAGCATGCTTCACGATTCGTTCATGTCACGACCGAACATCATCGTATGCCCCGGCGGCAAGATGGGCTTGGCCATGCAGATCATTTTCACACCAATGATTCTGCAAGTGATGGACAGGAAGCGCCGCAGGCGCTGAGTGCGGGTGAACGCATGATTTTACCGGTTAGAGCTTAATGCCCGGCAAACCGAGAATGCGCTGTCGATCGTCCTCGGGCTGAGTCACTTGATCGAACTCGATGTTGGCGATTTGATTCGCCGGATTCGAAAGGCGGATAGCCGTTCCACCACCGCCGTGAACGTCCACTGACGCGCCTCATGACTGCCCATCTGTGTCAAAAAGCGGAGCCAGGCGCCGATCGGCTCGGGGATATACTTTTCAGGCCAGGTCATCGGTTCCAGCGAATCGTGAATGCCCGCGGTGGCCGGCAATCACGGCACGCCGTGCCACGATGGTCTAGTCATGGGCTTTCTGGCCTGGCTCAAGCAGCAGGTCGATCGCGCATTCGCTCAGTTGATCCAGCGAAAGGGCGCCGTCGGGCCGGTACCACTGAGTGCTCCCGTTGAGCATGCCGAAAATGTACAGACGTACCGGGGGGGCCGAGTCGCGCAGCCTTCCGCTGAGGGCGAGTTTATCGAGTGATGACTGCCATGGCTTCTGGTAGCGGTCGGTGATGGCGGCTATTTCGGCACGTGCTGCCGCATCGAGCGAGCGTGTTTCATAGAGCAGCATCGGGGCTTGACATTGATCCTCATGCAGGTTGCCAAGATGGGTGCGGATCATTATCCGTAGCCGCTGTTCCGCATCGTCGATCCCTTCGACGGCGGCCTGCAGGCGCCGGTAGCCGGTTTCGAGCCCATCGGCGATGGCCGCCTTGAGCAGCTCCTGCTTGCTGCGGAAATGGTAAAAGGGGCTTCCCGAGCGCATGCCAACCGCCTGCGCGATATCGCGCGTCGTGGTGGCGTCGAAACCTTTTTCGACGAAGAGGCCAGCCGCCGCGAGCAGCAATTGCTCGCGGCGGCTGGCCTCGGGCGGTACGACGCTGCGTGGTTTGCGTCCGCGCGGCATGGCTAGAGCTTTGCCGCCAGACGCGTTCCCTGATCGATGGCGCGTTTGGCGTCAAGTTCGCTGGCCACATCGGCCCCGCCGATCAACGACAGGGGAATGCCGGTGGCACGCAAACCGGCTTCGAGTTCGCGACGCGCTTGCTGACCGGCGCAAACCACCACGGTATCGACCGGCAGGCACTGCGCTTCTCCTTTGACCCGGATATGCAGGCCCTTGTCATCAATACGCTCATAGCTGACGCCGGCGAGCATGTGCACGCCGCGCATCTTGAGCAGCGAGCGGCGAATCCAGCCGGTGGTTTTGGCCAGGCCATCGCCGACCTTGGATGCTTTTCGCTGCAACAACCAGACTTGGCGCGGCGGCGTCTCCTTCTGCGGGCGCTTCAGTCCGCCGCGTGTGGCGAGGGCGACGTCGATGCCCCATTCCGCCTGAAATCGTTGGAGTTCGCTTTTGTCATCGTCGGCGTGCGTCAGAAACTCGCCGACGTCGAAACCGATACCACCGGCACCGATGATCGCTACCCGGGCACCCGCCGTCCTGTGCCCTTCGATCAGGTCGGTGTAGCTCACTACCTTGGCGTGCTCGATCCCCGGAATATCCAGAGTGCGCGGGATGATGCCGGTGGCCAGCACGATATGCGCGAAACCCAATTGCGCGAGTGCGCCGGCCTCGACGCGCTGGCCGAGCTTGAGTGTGACGCCGGCATTTTTCAGTCGATGCTCGAAGTAGCGCAGCGTTTCGTTGAACTCTTCCTTGCCGGGAATGCGGCGAGCCAGGTTGAATTGCCCACCGATCACTGAGGCAGCATCAAACAGCGTGACTTCGTGCCCGCGCTCGGCAGCCGTTGCGGCACAGGCCATGCCGGCCGGTCCGGCCCCTACAACGGCGACCCTGATTGGCGCTGCCGTTGGCACGATCAGCAATTCGGTTTCATGGCAGGCGCGCGGGTTCACCAGGCAGGACGTGAGCTTGCCTTCAAAAATATTATCGAGGCAGGCTTGATTGCAGGCGATGCAGGTATTGATTTCGTCAGCGCGATTCTTCGCCGCCTTATTTACGAAGTCCGCATCGGCGAGGAAAGGGCGCGCCATGGAAACCATGTCGGCGCAACCCGAAGCGATGATTCCTTCAGCCACTTCCGGCGTGTTGATGCGGTTGGTGGTGATCAGCGGAATGTTCACTTCGCCCATCAGGCGCTGCGTGACCCAGGCAAAGGCAGCGCGCGGCACCATGGTGGCGATGGTCGGGATGCGCGCTTCATGCCAGCCGATGCCGGTGTTGATGATCGTTGCGCCGGCCGCTTCGATGGCCCGGGCCAGGTATACCACCTCGTCCCAGGTGCTGCCGCCTTCGACCAGGTCGAGCATCGAGAGGCGGAAGATGATGATGAAGTTCGGTCCAGTCGCTTCACGTACCCGGCGCACTGTTTCGACGGCAAAACGGATGCGGTTCCCGAAACTGCCGCCCCACTCGTCGCTGCGCTGGTTGGTCTGCCGGGCGATGAACTGATTGATCAGGTAACCCTCCGAGCCCATGACCTCGACACCGTCATAACCGGCCCGTTGCGCCAGGGCGGCACAGTGGGCGTAGTCGGCAATAGTCTTGCGCACGCCCCAGCGCGACAAAGCGCGAGGCGTGAAGCGATTGATCGGAGCACGCAGTCTGGAGGGAGCCGCCGCCAGCGGGTGATAGGCGTAACGCCCGGCGTGCAGGATCTGAAGTGCAATTTTTCCGCCTTCGGCATGAACGGCTTCTGTGATCAGGCGGTGTTTGCTCACCTGCCACGGGAAGCTGAACTGCGAAGCGTGCGGATGAACTCGCCCCGAGAGGTTGGGCGAAAAGCCGCCGGTCACGATCAGCCCGACACCGCCGCGAGCACGCTCGGAAAAATAAGCAGCGAGGCGGGTAAAACCATTGGGCGCTTCCTCAAGACCGGTATGCATCGACCCCATCAGCACACGGTTTTTCAATGTCGTGAAGCCGAGGTCGAGCGGGGCGAGCAGGTGCGGGTAAGTCATGCTGGTCATTCCGGGGGACTCCTGAGGGTTGGCATGATCCGGCCTGCATGTGATTAACAATTAAGCAAGCAAGCGCTTGGTTAATTGTTAATCACGGTCTAGGAATTTGCAAGAGAAACTGAGGAGGTGATCTGTTGTGAGGCGCGCAAAAACTTTGGCACATCAGACAATTAGAAACTGGCACTTAAATGCTGTCTTATGAAAACTGTAAACACCGCGTGAATTTTATTATTCCGACTGTAGCTGATGCCCGGCAACGTGCTCGTCAAAATACGCCTGCTCTTCTGGCGTGTCGCACCGACCGGAAGTGATGATCCCGTGACTGATTTCAAAACCCGGAGGCAAACTTATCGGCGTATCGCTTATGGGCGATTTCGGCGATCCTTGCGGCGAAGGGGAGTTCATAGCTGAAGTAAGGCGGCGCCGGACTCGAACCGGATCATGGCCACGCTTGCGCGCCCCCAACCGTTCCCATTGGAAACAACCGCCTGACAATTACCGTAGCCCAGAAAGCGCCCCCATGCGGTGGCGGGGACAGCCGAGGATTTCCGAGTTGCTCGGTTCACGTAAACCTAATGGCTGCCGCCTTCTCGAAGTAGCTGACATCCGTATCTTTCGAGATGGCGGACGAGGTCGATGCGTTTCATTGAGGCGAGAGTAGGAGAGCCTCACGTATCACTGTATGTCCCAGCATTGACTCTTCAGCGAGGGCGCGATTGGCCTCAAGAACCATTTCAACTGCCTCGGAAAGATTGGCTCGTGCCTCAGCAAGAGTGGTGCCCTGAGTATTCGCGCCCGGCAACTCTTCGACGAAGCCAATGTACCCCTCGGGAACTTCTTCAAATACTGCCGTCAATTGCATGATGGCGCTCCTTATTGGAAAGACGCTTAAGTACACCGCGAGCCACAGTCCTGATGCCCAACGAGTTAATGACCCCAATGGCACTGGACGGCCAGTGACTCATGCGGCGAGGGGAGG
>JAYSZS010000025.1:0-2542 GCA_043737935.1 Propionivibrio sp.
AGCAAACTCAGAGTTTACCAGAGTTAACCTTTGAGTCCTGTGAGCCGGGTGGTTAAAAGACTCGGGCGAGTTGGCCGGGAAGCTCCAGCTCGTTGGTGAACGTCAGATCGTACATGGTGGTCAGACCTCTGGCATGATCATCGCTGAGCCCGGTGATGCACATGATAAAGTTCTTGCCCTTCATTCCCAGACGCTTGCGCAATGTTAAACATTTATCGATGTTCTGGCGAAATTCCCCAGTCTTGCATTCGATGCAGATCGGCAGGTCGCCGTCGATCAGCATAAATACATCAAGCTCGTAACTTTCATCGTTTTGCAGCGTGATCTTGAGGTTGCGTGCGCATGAAAAGCGCACTTTTCGCTCTTTGCAGTATTGCAGACAGATCATCAGGGCATACCACTCCAGCCACTCGCCGTTAAAGAAATTCCTGATCGCCGGTGCGCTTTGCAGGATTAGCCGGATATTGTTTTCCTGGCGGTTTTGGAAACATTTGGCAACGAAAGAGAAGTCATACAACTGCTGGCAAAAAGCCGATATTGCGCGTTTTTCTTCTTCCGATTTTTTACCGAGTTGAATCGTTGTGCTTGAGTATTCCTTCTGCTGCGCCCAGCGGATACGTTCCAGAACTTCTTTCAAGACGGTCAGTTTGCGGCCGATAGCGACCGCCACCTCATCGAAAAAACCGGTGGTGTCGACACCATGAGTGTTGACCTGTACCTTGATTTGCTGGCGACTGAACCAGTCCTGGATCGGTCCGTGCTGTTGGTCGGAAGCCAGATAATCGGTGTTGAAAAGATCAATCGCATCGATCACTTCCATCGATGGTGCAGCCGGTGACGGTGCGCTGACTTCGCTGGCCGGCTTTACCTTCAGGCGGGATATTTCGCGCTGTGCTTCAAAATACTTGTCCAGCAACCTGCCAATGAAAAACATCGTGTGATGTACCAGCACCGGTTTACCGCACTTGGGACATGCAATAGTCTCGCCAACCTGGCCCTCCGGCTGTTCCTGCAGGTGGGCGCATCCGTTGCAGCGGGAAATTGCCATAGTGATATTCCCAATGTTTGATGGTTAAGCCGAGGTTGATCCTGAGTATACCGGGATCATGGGTTCAGTGCGTCAGCTTTGAACAACCTGGGGCCGGTCCTGCCACGGCGTCCATCAATTCAACCCCCAATGGTTAAGCGACTGGCCATTGATCAACAATTCACACCGAATTATATTAACCTGGGCCATGCGCCACTAATCTACGTATATTGATCTATTGACGCAAATTGGATAACCTGAGAAGGATGGTTCGTTAACGCCCTATTGTTTCGTTCCATATATTCTGTTCATCCCTACCAACGCGATGAGGTGTGCTATGTCTGAAGTTACCGATCTGTCCAACAGCAGCAAACAAAAATTTGTCTCCGACATGAAAATCCTTGTTTCCGACGTAGAGGAAATCCTGCGTGCTACCGCGGGTGTTGCCGGTGAAAAAATGGTCGACCTGCGCGAACGCATCGGTGAGCGTCTGCGCGATGCCAAGCTGCGAATCGCCGATGCCGAAGTGGCGCTGGTCGACAAAACCAAGGCCGCCGCACGAGCGACCGACGACTACGTTAATGAAAATCCCTGGCAAGCTGTCGGCATCGGCGCCGGCATTGGTCTTCTGCTCGGCATAATCATCGGTCGCCGTTAAGCGGCGCACTGCTTGATGAGCAACAGCCGAGGCGGCGAGAACGGTCGTCTGTTCGCCGCCCTGAAAAACATTGCTGTTACGCTGCTGGCAAGCGGAAAGACCCGGCTTGAACTTTTCGTAACGAAATCGAAGAGGAAAAGCTGCGTGCAATCAATCTGGTTCTCATGGCACAGGGAATGGTTTTTTGTTTCGGCGTCGGCACGCTGTTCACCGTCGCCTTTCTCACCGTACTGTTCTGAGACAACCGGTTGCTTGTACTCTGTGCCTCTGCCGGCCTCTTCCTGGTACTCGGCGGCGGTTTTTTCGCCTTGTTCAAGCGCTTGACAAACCGTCCGAAGAAAGTCTTTGCCTCCAGCATTGCCGAGCTAAAGGAAGATCTGCGCCAGTGAAAGCGGTAGTAGGCCATGAATCATCGGCTGAATGACCTGCATATGCGGCGTGGCCGCCTGCTCGAACGTATCGCCAACCAGCGCGCAACACTGGGTCGAGAGTCGCAGCCCGTGCGCTCCGCGCTATTTACCGCGGATCGCCTGCTGGCCATCGTGTGCGTTGGTGTTGATCAGGTAAAGCGACACCCCGGCCTTGCTGCGCTGGCGGTTGCCGCATTTTTCATTGCCAGACCCAGGCGCATCTGGCGCTGGGGCAAACGTGCTTTCTTTGCTTGGCAAACCTGGCGTACCGTGCGCAATGAATTGTTGGTGTTGGGACTGCGTGCCGGTTCGTGAGCGACGAGGGAAAATTCAAGTCAGCGCCATGACACCGGTGCGCTCTTCGCTAGCACTGGTGCTCTTTTTCTGTAGTGCCGAAACCCTCTCGATGGCTGGCTTTGCGCTGGTGCCTTCACTATTTCTGTTATT
>JAYSZS010000026.1:0-2532 GCA_043737935.1 Propionivibrio sp.
CTTCATCGTCTTAACCCCCGTGATCGATCCCATTTCTTTGATGACATGACTAAAAGATCGTTCACTTCTTTTGCTACTTATTCAGTGTTTCCCTAGCAAGAAGCATCCAGAAATTCGTCTGGCTTTTTAACGAACTGAATTGGAAGGGGAAACCCGCGGACAATGGACCGGGCCCGGATCCAACTGCCCTGTTCTGGTGCGATAAGTCACGGGGCACACCCGTTTCTGGGCGTTCGCTGTCGCCAGCGATCACCCAACACGCCCAACACGCTCAACGCCCCCAACGCCCCCAACACCTTTAATCCAGCAGCGCGACGGCCTTGATTTGCGCCCACAAGGCGAGACCATGCCGGATGCCGAGCTTATCGGCGGAGCGTCGGGTAATGCGCGCCAGCAAGGGACAGCCAGCGACATCGAGACGAACCAGCACGTGGCCGGGCGTATCGGTCGGCGCCAGATCGAGCACCGTGCCACGCACACAGTTGAGAATGCTCGACTGCACTTGAGGCATCAGGGTCAGGCTGACGTCGCGGGCATGAATGCGGCAGCGCAGTAGCGTTCCGGCCGGCTCTTGGCGGCGCGAAACAAAAATCGGGCCACCGGGGAATTCGAGCCGGGTCAGTTCGTCCTTTTCGTGCTCGGCGATCCGGGCCTCGATCACCACGCCGGCATCGTCGACGAAGGCCGCAGGCAGGTCGATGCGGCTGAGTACCTGATTGAGCGGGCCACTGGCCACCACCAGACCTTGCTCAAGCAGCACCAGATGATCGGCCAGCCGCGCTACTTCATCGGGAGAGTGGCTGACATAAATGACCGGGATCGAAAGCTCGCCGTGCAGCCGCTCCAGATAAGGCAGGATTTCCAGTTTGCGCTTCAAATCAAGCGCCGCCAGCGGTTCGTCGAGCAGCAGAATTTTCGGTGCGGCAAGCAAGGCGCGGGCAATCGCCACGCGTTGGCGTTCGCCGCCGGAAAGCTGGCGGGTTGTGCGTTCGAGCAGGTGCGCAATACCGAGCAGTTCAGCCACTTCGGGCAAGGCAAAGCGGCGCTCGGTGGCCGGGGCGCTGTTCAGAACGCGCTTCTGTCCATATTCCATGTTGCGGCGTACCGAGAGATGCGCGAACAGGCTGGCCTCCTGAAACACCATGCCCAGGGCACGCCGGTGCGGCGGCAGGAAATGACCCTGTGCCTCGTCCTGCCAGACTTCGTTGCCGATGGCGAAATAACCCTGCGCCGCCCGTTCCAGCCCGGCCATCGCGCGCAGACAGGTGGTTTTACCCGAGCCGGAGTGGCCAAACAACGCGCTGATGCCGTGCCCCGGCAGACGCAGGTCTACATCCAGCCTGAAGTCGCCGCGCGGCAGGCAAAACCTGGCCTGAATTTCAGCGCTCATAGCGCTTTTCGCCGTGACGGGTTCAGGGTGTAAAGCGCCACCAACACGCTGAAGCTGAACAGCAGCATGCCGCCGGCCAGCCAGTGGGCTTCAGTGTATTCGAGAGCTTCAACGTGGTCGTAGATCTGCACCGAGACGACGCGGGTCTTGCCCGGGATGTTGCCGCCGATCATCAGCACGATGCCAAACTCACCGACCGTATGGGCAAAACCGAGAATCGCGCCGCTCAGAAATCCGGGTCGGGCCAGCGGCACGGCCACGCTCCAGAAGGCATCCCACGGGCTGGCGCGCAGCGTCGCGGCAACTTCCAGCGGACGCTCGCCGATGGCCTCGAAGGCATTTTGTATCGGCTGTACGACAAACGGCAGCGAGTAGAACACCGAGCCGATGACCAGGCCGGGGAAGGTGAAGGGCAGGATGCCGTGGCCGAGCGACTGGGTCAGTTGCCCGACCGGCCCGTTCGGCCCCATGGCGACCAGCAGGTAAAAGCCAAGCACCGTCGGCGGCAGCACCAGCGGCAGCGCAACGACGGCGCCGATCACCCCCTTGTAGGCCGAGCGCGTGCGCGCCAGCCACCAGGCGATCGGCGTGCCGACGATGAGCAGTAGCACGGTAACAATCGAGGCCAGCTTGAGCGTCAGCCAGACAGCAGCCAGATCCTGGGAATAAGCGGTATTTTCCATGGCTAATGGCGTGCCAGTAGATCGCGCACTGTGCAGAAGATCGTCGTGATATCGAAGCGTTGCCCAAGCAGCGCTTCGCCGGCCAGCATGCAGGCGATGGTCATGGCCGGTTCGGTCTCGCCGGTCACCCGCACCTTGAGCCACGCGTTTTCATAGGGCGCATAAAACCCTCACCGAACCCTCGCCGGCGCTGGCGGCAAGGACACTATCGACACCGTCGAGCGGTTGCGGTCCGGCATCGGCAAAGGGGTGCAGCACCTGATGCTTCTCCAGAGCGATGCGCTGCGGCTGCGGCGCCGGCAACAACTCATTCGGATGGTGGCCGGCGAGATCGTAAACCAGCCAGCGCCGGGTTTCCCCGGCATGACCGCTGACGGCAGTGAAGTTGCTGGTGGCAATGGCGATTTTCATGGGATTGTTTCGCTGCGAATTTGAAAGTGTTAATTAGGAAACGCTTTC
>JAYSZS010000027.1:0-6038 GCA_043737935.1 Propionivibrio sp.
GGAGATCAAGCGGCTTTTCCGGTGGCTCAAACAGAAACAGGTGACGGCCGTCATTACCGGCGAGCAAGGGCAAAACTCCTTTACCCGCCACGGTCTTGAGGAATTTATTTCCGATTGCATCATTCTCCTGGACAACCGGGTCCGGCAACAGGTTTCAACCCGCAGAGTTCGCGTCATCAAATACCGTGGCTCAAACCATGGGACTAACGAATACCCGTTTGTGATCGATAAAAACGGGCTTTCCGTTATTCCTATTACTTCGGCAGGACTCGATCATCCAGGGACCAACGAGAGGGTGTCAACCGGCGTTGCGTCCCTGGATAAGCTGTTTGCGGGTGGGGGCTACACCAGAGGCAGCACCGTTCTCATTTCAGGTACCGCAGGCACGGGTAAAACCAGTATCGCGGCAGCCTTCGCAGAAGAAAGTTGCAAGCATGGCGAACGCTGTCTTTACCTGTCTTACGAAGAATCTCCGGGACAATTAATTCAGAACATGAGCTCCGTAGGTATTGATTTGGAAAGATGGATAAAAAAAGGGTTTTTGAAAATTGTCTCCACCCGACCTGCCTTTTTTGGCCTGGAGATGCACTTGCTCGATTTATACAAAATTCTGGCAGACTTCAAGCCAACCGCGGTCGTAATTGACCCCCTGACAAGTCTTATTGGGCAGGCTGACACATCGGAAGTCCAGTCCATGTTGACCCGCATGATCGACGCCTTGAAGTCCCAGGGCATCACCGGCGTTTTCACGAGTTTGGTCTCTTCAACTGCCCAAAATGACACCAGTGGTGAAATCGGGGTCTCATCCCTAATTGACACTTGGATCGTCGTTAGGGAATTGGAAGAAAATGAGGGTAGAAGACGGACTCGTGGCCTTTACATCGTCAAATCCCGTGGTACAAGCCATTCAAGTGATGTTCAAAAGATGATTGTTAGCAATGATGGAATTCGTCTGCTACCCATGGACGATGCGGCGACTGCAGGCACTAATCAAAAAAAGAAAGTTGGCAAAAGTAGCAGTGCCAAAAAAGTTGAATCAAGCAAAGGTATTTAGCTAATCGGCTGTCGTCAGACCCATGGAAATTTCTCCTTCCAACTTCGTTGTCGGCATTGGTGCTTCAGCCGGGGGTCTCAACGCGTACAAAACGTTCTTTGATGCCTTGCCCCCCAATACAGGTATGGCATTCGTAGTTATTTCGCATATTCACCCTGCAGCCCATAGTCAATTGGCAGAGATTTTGTCGCGTCATACCGAAATGACAGTAGTGCTTGCCGCATCTGGAATGAAGATGCAGGCTAATCGGGTCTATGTGATACCGGGCAATGCTGATCTTTTAATTGAGAATGGTGCGCTGAACGTCGTTTCGCCGCGCACCCGCAGGAATTCGCAGGTAGATTTGTTCTTTACCTCGCTCGCAACAGCCTTGGGCGCTCGCGCAGTCGGCATTGTCTTTTCAGGCTACGACGGTGACGGTGCTGAAGGCTGCAAGCGAATAAAGGCCGTAGGGGGGACAACCTTCGCCCAGGACATTACAGCCGAAGTAAACGGCATGCCCCTGAGCGCTCGGGCCACGGGTTGCGTTGACTATGTCCTGGCACCTGACGAAATTCCGGCTGAACTGGATAAATTGATCACCCGATTTGAGAGGGAAAGTCCTAGGCCAGTCCATGTCCGACGACTTCTTTCGCAGTAAGAGGCTGTAAAAAGTTGTCACTGAAAAACGCTTCCGCCCGTATTATGAGTATGGAATACTTCGGTCTTACGTAATGCGAAGGGTGCGAAGATGACCAAGATACAGGCGCGAGTGCTCTCGCCGAACCGAAAGCAGATGGAGTTCCGGGCGAACGACCTGGAAGGTTATCTGGAGGCGGCACGGGCGGAAGTCGCGCGGCTGAAGGCCGAACTGGAAGCCGACCCGGCGGCAGTCGAACGTGCGCGGGATGCGGCCCGCCGGCGAGCGGCGCACGAGCGGGAAGCGCCTGGAGAAACCCTTGGCGTGCCTGCCCGAGTTTGATGCGATCATGCAGCGGCAAGGCAAAAAGCCGGGTCAGGCACGGGTATCAATGACGGATGCCGAGGTGACGGTGTTGAATATCGGCGACGGCGGCTTCCGGTCGCCGTACAACCCGCAACCGGCGAGCGACGCCGCCTCCTTGGTGATCGTGGGCGTCGATGTCGTCACGGTCGGCAGCGATCAGGCGCAGAGGATGCCGATGATTGATCCGATAGCCGAACGCTTCTGGCCGGGCGCCTGACCCCTGGCTGGTCGATGGAGGCTATGTCGGCCACGAGCATATCGACCGGGCGAGCCGGAGCACGGGGCGAGTCGCGAAGGCCGCTGGCGCCTTCAACTCGACTATTATTTCGGCCGCGGACGCGATAGCTTCGCTTGTACCGCCTGAAGTCGCCCGGCTCGCAATTCGACGACGGCTTTGGCCACGGCGCGTGCTACATTGCGCGTTTCTTCCTTAATCGGTTCATCCTTGTCCAGCGTGGCGTGACTGGTGGCATAGGGCTCGAAGTAGCCGATGTAGCGATCGAGACGCGCTTGCGCGCCGGCATCGATGAAACCCATCCAGTCGAGCCAGTCCGACAGGTTGCGGCGCGAGCCTTCGATTCCGGCTACATCGCCGTGCACAATCAACCCATAGGCGCGGCCGGCGAGGTGTTGTGGGTAGTCCCAACCGGCCATTTCGAGTGCTTTCGCCTTGTCCGCTTTCTTGCCCGAGGTCAGCGTCGGGTCAGAGTTGCCACCGTCGGCGCAGACCAGGCGGTCGATCATCAGTTTCAGGGGGCTCGGGCTCTGGTACCAATACACCGGAGTAACGATCAGCACAGCGTGGGCGGCCGTCCAGCGTTCGTAGATTTCGGCCATCCAGTCATTGGTCTGGTTGAGCGAGTGATTCGGGTAACAACTGCAGGGCCAGTGGCACAGGGGCATGGCCGTCGACACGCAGCCCTTGCACGGGTGGATATGGCGACCGTATTCGGAGGTGAGCAGACTCAGGTCGAGTACATCGGCCTCGATGCCGGCGTGCTCCAGCGTTTCGCGGGCGATTCCCAGAAGACGAAACGATTTCGAGATCTCGCTCGGGCAGGTGCCATCGTTACGAGCCGAACCGCAGATCAGCAACACACGAGAGGGAGTCGAGGGCTCGGACCAGCGCTTTTGCGCATCTTCGATACGCTGTTTCGTGGCAATCCACTCGCTTGACAGGTCATAGTCCGGATCGGCGTAGCCTGGACCGGCCTTTTGCGTAAACGGCGCCTTGCGGCCATCCGTATAGGCCAGCCAGGCGATTTCTTCAAGACGTTCGATGGACTGGTCTTCGGCGCGGAATGCAGGATCGATGAAGGCGGCACGAAAACGGACGCTGAACTGGGCACGCGCGAGATGTCCCGGCGCCTGACCCGTGCGGATTTCAATTACTGTCGAATCCGCTGTTGACTTGGCCGGAATGACGGTGTTGGATTGACGGTATTCCATGGCTTGTTCCTTTTTAAGTGTGGTGGCGAAGGAGAATTAGTGAGAATAAAAAGGGCAAGGGATGCGACGGAGCGCTGTCGAATGAACCCACCGATCGGCTAGACACACGCTAATGGGCTGGCGGGTTGTCGTCTGTGCGGTGGGTAACTCAACGCGCTTGTACGTTACCTGGCGCACAGACGGCCAATCTCTTTTTTCCGTATCGTATTTTTTCGTTCGATGAGAACGATTCAGAGGCGTTTGCCGGACAATGGATCGGGTGATCGATCGTCTCCGGAACAACTTCCTGACCGATCCTGGCGCGCTGACTTGAACACGCGTTGTTGCGTTATTTGTCGAACACAAGGGATTACTTGCTTGTATTGCTGAAAGAAGGAGATGCAAATGCAACTGGGCATGATCGGATTGGGGCGTATGGGAGCCAGTCTGGTACGGCGTTTGACGAAGGACGGTCACCAGTGCGTCGTCTTCGACGTCAACCCGGTTTGCATGGAAAAGAGCATAGGCCCCGGCGTTCTGGGCTCCACCTCGATCAATGAACTGGTCGCCAAACTGAACAAACCGAGGGCCGTCTGGTTGATGGTCCCGGCCGGTGTGACGGGCCATGCGGTCGAGGAGCTGGCCTTGTGTATGGAGGCTGGCGATATCATCATCGACGGTGGCAACAGCTATTACCGGGACGACATCCTGAGAGCGGAAACGCTTAAGCTGAAAGGCATTCATTACATCGACTGCGGTACCAGCGGCGGGGTGTTCGGGCTGGACCGCGGCTACTGCCTGATGATTGGTGGCGAGAAACAGGTGGTGGGTCATCTCGATCCGCTGTTCAGGAGCATTTCGCCCGGCGTCAATGCCGCACCGCGCACGCCCGGCAAGGCGGGTCTTCCCGACCCGGCAGAACACGGTTATCTGCATTGCGGCCCGTGCGGTGCCGGCCATTTCGTCAAGATGGTTCACAACGGCATTGAATATGGCCTGATGGCGGCGTATGCCGAAGGGTTGAATATTCTGGGCAACGCCAACGTCGGCCAACGCGCCCGCGATTCCGATGCCGAAACGACGCCACTGCGCAACGCGGAGTATTACCAGTACGACCTGGACTTGTCTCAAATCGCGGAAGTCTGGCGGCGCGGCAGCGTGATCGGTTCGTGGTTGCTGGATTTGACGGCAGCCACCCTGCTCGACGACCCCGGTCTGGAAAATTACTCCGGTCATGTGTCGGATTCAGGCGAAGGTCGATGGACGATCGCGGCGGCGATCGATGAAGCGGTGCCAGCCCCCGTGCTCAGCGCGGCGCTCTACGAGCGCTTCAGTTCACGCGGGGGTTCCGATTTTGCCGATCGAGTGTTGTCTGCCATGCGTAAACAGTTCGGCGGGCATGACGAGAAGCCGAAAGGAAAAGACTGACATGGATTTTTCCGACCACAGTAAGGAACACTCCGATGCCCTGGTGCTGTTCGGCGTAACGGGCGATCTTGCGCACAAAAAGATATTTCCGGCGCTCTTTGCAATGGCAAAACGCGGCGTTCTTGGCGTCCCCGTAATCGGTGTCGCCACTTCGAAGTGGAGCCTTGAACAACTTCAGCAGCGGGTAAGAGACAGCATCAAGGACAGCATCAAGGACAACAACGGGATTGACGATGCGCAGGCGCTTGATCTTCTGCTCTCGCGGCTTAGTTACGTGAGCGGTAATTACAAGGACCCGGATACATTTACAGCGCTCAAGAAGGCGATGGGTGACGCCAAACGCCCGGCACACTACCTGGCGATTCCGCCTTCGTTGTTCGAAACAGTGATCCAGGGGCTAGGCGCTTCAGGTCTGGCGGAGAATGCGCGGGTTATCGTCGAAAAGCCGTTCGGACGCGATCTCGCTTCGGCAAGCGAGCTCAATCGTATTGCCTTGTCGGCCTTTCCGGAAGATTCTATATTCCGTATCGATCACTTCCTGGGCAAGGAAGCGATCATGAATATTCTCTATTTCAGGTTCGCCAATTCATTTCTGGAGCCGATCTGGAACCGCAACCATGTGGCCAGCGTTCAGATCACGCTGTCCGAGCGCTTCGGAGTCGACAGCCGGGGTACGTTTTATGAAACGGCTGGCTGTCTGCGCGACGTGATCCAGAATCACCTGTTCCAGATTGTTGCGCTGCTGGCCATGGAACCGCCGGCCTACAGGGGCTATGGTGCGGTACATGACAAGACCGCCGATGTCTTCCGGGCGATGCGCCCGTTGAAGTCCGACGATCTCGTCCGCGGCCAGTACGCCGACTATCGGAATGAATCGGGGGTTGATCGGAATTCGGACGTTGAGACGTTTTGTGCCCTGCGGCTTTTCATCGACTCGTGGCGCTGGGAAGGCGTTCCCTGGTACTTGCGCTCGGGAAAGTACCTGGCCGTTTCGGTGGCCGAGGTGATCGTTCAACTCAAGCCCCCACCGCAACGGCTTTTTGCCGATTCAACGCCCGCCGTCGGTGCAGCCAACTATCTGCGTTTCCGTCTTTCCCCCAATTCCGCCGTGGCCCTTGCCGCTCGTGTCAAGAGCGCCGGGAA